>JAXDLF010000073.1:0-12875 GCA_034666765.1 Chloroflexota bacterium | reverse complement strand
GAAGGAACGCCCGCGCGGCCGCGGGCGTCGTCACGGGGCGACCGTGAGCAGCCACGCCGCGATCTCGCGGTCCGCGAGCCCGGCGGCGTCGAGCTCGGCCTTCCCCACCGCGAGGACCGGAATGCGGACGACGTACCGGAGCTCGAGCGCGGGATCGGTCGCGATGTCGACGCGCTTCACGTCGAGCGGCCGGTCGAGTCCGATCCGCCGGAGCGCACGATGCACCTCCTCGCACAGGTGACAGCCGGCGCGCTCGTACAGCGTGACCGGCAGCGGCGCGCCGCGATACGTCCGCAAGCGCGCGAGCGCGAGGCCACGCCGCAGGTTCCCGCGGAGCACGGCTAGATTGTCGCGGTGAGCCGGTTCGCGCGCCCCGACCTCTTCTGGAGCACCGAACGCGTCGCCGCGCGGCTCGGCGACCCGACGGTGCGGGTCGTGGATTGCCGGTACAGCGCCGACGGCGCGGCCCGGTCGGAGTACCTGAAGGCCCACCTGCCCGGCGCGGTCCACATCGACTGGAGCCGCGACATCGCCGCTCCCCCGCCCCCGTCGGGCCATCCGGAGTACATGCTCCAGGAGCCCGCGGACTTCGCCGCGACGATGGCGCGGTTCGGGATCGGCGACGACACGTTCGTGATCGGCTACGACAGCGAGGGCGGCCACCACGCCGCGCGGCTCTGGCTCGCGCTCCGCCGGTTCGGCCACGACGGGATGGCCGTGATGGAAGGCGGCTGGCAGAAGTGGCTCGCCGAAGGCCGGCCGGTCGAGTCCGGCGAGAACGCCGTGCGGCCGGCGACGTTCACCCCCCGGCCGCGCCCGGGGGTCGTCGCGACGATGGGCGAGGTCCTCGCTGCCGTCCGCACGGGCGATCCGTGGCTCCTCGATGTCCGCCGCGACGCCGAGTACACCGGGACCGAGCTCCGGGCCAAGCACGGGGGACACGTCCCCGGGGCCGTGAACATCCTGTGGAAGGACGCGTTGCGCGACGACTGGATGCTGAAGGACCCGGACGAGCTCGAGCAGATGTACATCGACGCCGGGTTCGGGCCGGAGACCGCGACCGTCACCTACTGCCAGGCAGGCGTCCGGGCCGCGTTCACGCATTTGGTGCTTACAGCCCTCGGCCACGACGATGTCCGCACGTACGACGGGTCGTGGGAGGAATGGGGCAACCGCGACGACGTCCCGATCGTCGCGGGACGGAGCTAGCGCGCTCGGCGCTAGGCGCAGAGCCCCATCGGATCGACACGCGGCCAGCGCTCCGCACCGGACGGCGCGACGACGTAGATCGCGTCGTCCTGATCGGTCGGGCTGAGGTAGAGCTCGATCGGACCGAGCCGGTAGCCCGTCGATCTGGCGTCGGCGGGGAGCGTCGCGTGCAGGACCAGCCGATCCCGATACGTCGTGCTGTATGCGCCGTGCGGATCGCGGACGTACATCCGCGACCCCGCGCTCGTCGCCGCGCGGGTCCCCGGAGGCCACCCGATGAAGAGCATCGTCGCCGACTGCCATCCGCAGTGGCTGGGACCGGCGATGGTCGTGAGCTCGGTGCTCTCGACGTCCCGGCCGTCGCTGGACCAGCGGTACCCCGGATAGTCGGGAGCCGGATCGAACGCCGACGCGACCGACGCGAGCGGTGAACGGGCCCGGACGTCGAGGAGATTGAGCGGCCAGCTGACGGCGACGACGGCGACGACGATGACCGAGGCGACGATCACGGGCGTGCGCCGTAGCCAGGCCATGCCGCTAGCTCCGCTCCGTCGACGGCACCATCACCCAGGTCAGGCCGGCCGCCGCCAGCGCGAAGGCGACCGCGACCGCGAGGGCGAACGGGGTCGAGACGGCGAGCAGTGGCCCGGAGATCGCCGAACCGACGGGGATGCCCGAGTAGTTCAGGTGCATCGACACCGCGAACGCGCGGCCGAACCAGGCCGGATCGGTCACCCGCTGCCGGAGGGAGAAGAGCGCGACATCCATGATCGCGCTGCCGGCACCGATCAACACCACGCCGACCACGAGCGCACCGAGCGACAGCGCGCCGGCGATCACCGCGAGACCGGCGGCGATGCCGAGCAGGCCGGCCACGAGCATCGTCCGTTCGCGGCCGGCGCTCCCGAGCTTGCCGGCGCTCAGGCCGACGGCGACACCCGCGACACCCATGACCGCCCAGAGCGCGCCGACGAGCGAGGCGTCGGCATGGAGCCGCTCGAACACGACGACCGGGAGGCCCACGAGCAGGATCCCCTGCCCCAGGTTCACGACGGACATGCCGACGGCGAGACCGCGGAGGGTGGTGTGCCGCAGCACGTAGAGCACGCCCGCGCGTGCCTCCGTCCAGAGGTCCTCGCGATCCGCGCGGCCCGCGTCCACGTCGCGCACGCCGGCAAGGGCGATCGCGCCGATGACGAACACGACCGCGGTCGCGGCGATCGCGGCCTCCGGCGAGTAGAACGCGACGATCGCGCCCGCGAGCGGCGGCCCGAGCACCGTGGTGACCATGTAGAACATCGAGTCCACGGCGTTCGCGCGGTCCCAGAGGTGCGGCGGGATGACCAGCGGGAACAGCGAGCGCGAGCCGCTCGTGCCAAGGGGGTTCATCAGCGAGCTGAAGACGACGAGCGCGAGGATCGCGGGAAGCGGGGCGTGGAGGTTCGCGAGAACGACGATGCCGGTGAGCGCGACGGCCGACGCCGCGTAGTCCGCGACCATGAGGCGCACCCGGCCGTACCGGTCCAGGAGCGCTCCGGCGAGCGGGCTCACCAGCACGCCGGGGGCGATCGCGAGGAACACGCTGATGCCGGCGAGTGACGCCGAGCCGTAGCGCTGGAGCACGAACAGCACGAGCGCGAGCTGCCACATCGACGCGCCCGCCCGGACGAGGAGCGTCGCGATGGCCAGCCGCGGGAACTCGGGAACGCGCAGGAGCGCGCGGTAGCTGGTGACCGGCTCGGTCGTCGCCTCCACTATGCGCGGGCCAGCGCGCGAAGCTCCGCCGCGAGATCGGCCGGCACGTCCGCCTCGATGTCGATGCCGCTCTCGGAGTACTCCTCGCGCCGCAGCGCGCCGCGCTCGCGGATCCGCTGGAGCATCGCGCCCCCGCGGTCATACGGCAGGGTGAGCCTGATGGCGGTCCAGCTCGCGCGCGCGGCCTCGCCCAGCCGCTCCCGGAGCAGGTCGATCCCTTCGCCGGTGTGAGCCGAGACGAACACCGCCCGCGGGAGCTCGGCGCCAAGCGCCTCCCTGAGGGCATCGCCCTCCGGACCGGTCAGCGCGTCGGCCTTGTTGAGCACCAGGAGCTGCTGCCGCCCGGCGAGGTCGAGCGACGCGAGCGTGTCCTTCACGACGCGCATCCGTTCGTGCAGGTTCGGATGCGAGAGGTCGGCGACATGGACGAGCAGGTCGGCGTCGGCGAGCTCCTCCAGCGTCGCGCGGAAGGCGGCCACGAGCGTCGGCGGCAGCTTGTTCACGAATCCCACGGTGTCCGAGAGCAGAAGGTTGACGCCCTTGGCGACCTCGGCACGCCGCGTGGTCGGGTCGAGCGTCGCGAAGGGCTGGTTCGCCACGAGGACATCGGCACCCGAGAGCGCATTCAGGAGGGTCGACTTGCCCGCATTCGTGTATCCAACGAGCGCGGCGAGGAACAATCCTTCCTTCGCCCGCGAGTGCCGCGAGCGCTCGCGCTGCTCGGCGACGGTGGCAAGACGCTCCTTCAGATCCTGGATCCGCCGGCGGATCACCTGGCGATCAGATTCGAGCTTGGATTCGCCGGGACCGCGCGTGTTGATGCCACCGCCGAGCCGGGACATCTCGCGGCCGACGCCGGCGAGCCGCGGCATCCGGTACTCCATCTGCGCGAGCTCGACCTGCAGCTGTCCTTCTCGTGACCGCGCGTGGCGCGCGAAGATGTCGAGGATCACGGCGGAGCGGTCGATCACCCGCGCGTCCAGGAGCGCCTCGAGGTTCTTCTGCTGCTTCGGCGTGAGCTCGTCGTCGAAGACCACCAGGTCCGCGCCACTCCGGGCCCGCTCGAGGGCCAGCTCCTCGGCCTTGCCCTTTCCCACCCAGGTGTTCGGGTCGGGCGTGCGCCGATGCTGCGTCGTGCGGCCGACGACGCTGGCGCCGGCGGCGATCACGAGCGTCGCGAGCTCGTCCAGCGAGTCGTCGGCCTCGAGCGCGTTGCCCTGCTGCTCGAGCCCGACCAGATACGCGCGCTCGGCCGGGGCGGCGGTCTCGAAGGTCATGCCTCTCCCGTTCCTGTTTGGGCTTCGCCCACATTGCTCATGGCTGGAGGATTTCGCTCCTCGCGGCACAGCCGCTCGTCGCTCATGCCTCTCCCGTTCCTGTTTGGGCTTCGCCCAAATTGCTCATGGCTGGAGGATTCGCTCCTCGCGGCAAAGCCGCTCGTCGCTCATGCCTCTCCTTGGAACACGTACTCGGCCGGCCCGGCGAGCTCGTAGCGAGCGCCACGCGGCCGGACCACGAGTGTGCCACCTGGCAGCCGGACGCGGATCGTATCGCTCGTCACATCGCCACGGGCGATCGCGGCCGCGACCGCGGCGCACGAGCCCGTGCCGCAGGCCAGGGTCTCACCCACTCCGCGCTCGTGCACCCGAAGCTCGAGCTCGCCCCCGCTCCGCCGGACCACGGCGCCGACGTTGGCCGGACCGACGAGCGCGCTGGACGCCGCGGCGAGGGCGCCGAGGTCCTCTCGCCCCGGGTCATCGACGAAGATCACCACGTTCGGGTTGCCCACCCGCACCCCACGCGCTTCCCGCCCATCGACCTGGAGCGCGTCGCCCAGCTCCGGCGCGGCGAGCTCGATGCCGATGCCCTCCGGATCGCGCCACGCACGCACGACGCCGCTCGCGGTGTCGAGCTCGAGCTCGTCCCCGCCATGCCGATCGAGGAGGTAGCGGGCGATGCAGCGCGACCCATTCCCGCAGGCATCGGCGATCGAGCCGTCGGCGTTGTGGATGACGAGCGGCCAGCGGCGGCCGGCCGGCGCGCCGATGACGAGGACTCCGTCGGCGCCGATGCCGGTCCGCCGATCGCAGAGCGCGCGGACCCGCGCGGCGTCGATGGCGACCGGTCCGTCGACCACGATGAAGTCGTTCCCGCACCCGTGCATCTTCGTGAACTTCATACGGCCACGGCGTCAAGGAGTGCGAGCGGATCCGCCGCCGTCGGATCGATCCAGCGGATCTGGGCGTCCCGCCGGAACCAGGTCATCTGCCGGCGCGAGTACGCGCGCACGTCCTTCGCCGTCGCCGCGATCGCATCCTCGAGCGCCAGCTCGCCGCGCAGGTGCGCGGCCCAATGCACGTAGCCGTGCCCGGTCATGCTGGGCAGTCGCGGGTCCAGGCCCCGGTCGAGCAATCGCCGGGTCTCGTCGACCACGCCCTCGTCGGCCATCCGGCGAACGCGCAGGCCGATGCGCTCGTCGAGCCAGGCTCGGGGCGGCTCCAGACCGATGCGCGGACCGCCGATCGTCGTGCCACGCTCCGCGGGAACGCGACCGGCGAGCAGGGCGAGCTCCAGATACCGCACGACCCGGCGGGCGTTCCGCGGATCGACACGCTCGGCCGCGACGGCATCGAGGCCCGCGAGCTCGCGGTGCAGGACCGTGGCGCCCTCGCGTTCGGCGCGCGCCTCGAGCGTCGCCCGGAGCGCGGGATCGGTCGGCGCCGAATCGAGGCCGAGCCCGTCGAGCAACGCACGCACGTACAGGCCGGTGCCACCGACGACGTACGCGGTCTTCCCTCGAGCCGCGATATCGGCGAGCGCCGCCCTGGCGTCGCGCTGGTAGCGCGCCGCGTCGTACGGCTCGCCCGGGTCGACGAGATCGATGCAGTGATGGCGCACCGCGCGCTGCTCGGCGCCGGATGGCTTGGCCGTCCCGATGTCCATCCCGCGATACACCTGCCGCGAGTCGGCCGACACGATCTCCCCGCCGGACCGCTCCGCCGCCCGCAGGGCGAGCGCGCTCTTGCCGGACGCCGTCGGTCCGACGATCGCGATGACGTTCACCGGGCGGCCTCCTCGACCGCAGCGAGCCCCCGCCGCGCGGCGGCGAGGGTGGCCGCATCGGGCACGCGGTCGCCGTAGCGGAGGTCCTCGAAGGCCCGGACGAGCGCCGTCGCGGCCGCGTTGCCCGGGGTCGAGATGACGCTCCGGTCGTGATGCTCGGCCGGCGTCTCTCCGGTCGCGCGCCAGGCGATGCCGCTCGCGTCGCCGCGCGCGAGGTAGCGCCAATACAGCACGCGCAACGCGCCGGCCGGCGTGCCGTCGTCGCGTGGCGCCCCGGGCCGCCGCGTGCGGCGCGGGAGCAGCCCGGCGAGGAACGCGCCGATCCCCTCGCCCGCGGATGCCTCGCGATCGAGCGTGGCGCCTTCGGGCAGGGATTGACGGCGCTCGCGGGCCATCCGATCGACCAGGATCGCGACGACGAGGAGCGCGACGAGCGCGATCACGATCTCGACCGCGCCCATGACGAACGGCCGGGCGGCCTCGATCTGCCGCAACGCCTCGGCCTCTTCAGCGGGACTGAGCGGCGGCGCGAACTGCCGCAGCTCCGGGAAGCTCGCGCCGTGGAAGAGCGACTGGATGACGTTCACGAAGAACTCCGCCACGTAGCCCATCGCGAGGAGGAACCCATAGAGCAGCCGGCCGATGATCGGAGCGATCGTCTCGCCGGCCTGCCGCACGAGGTCGCCGGTGAGCGGCGCGAGGATCGCGCCGACGACGCACAGGATCGCCAGGAGGATCGCCGTGCCCGACGCGGTGGTCCGGCTCATGTCCCCGCGCGCCTCGCGACCGGCGAGCGCGAGCTCCTCAGCCGATCGCGCGAGCGAGAGCGCGATCCCCGTCGCCGCGACCGCGGCGAGGCCGGCGACGGTGAGGCCGGTCCGGTCGACGACGCCCGGCAGGACCGCCACGACGGCCATGGCCCCGAGCGCGGCGAAGCCGGCATTACGGGCGTCGGTCCACCGCACCAGCGAGCGCGCGAAGCTCAGGTTGCGCCACACGAACGCCTCGCCGAGGATCCCGAACAGCACCACGCGGGTCAGGATCATGAGTCCGTCGGAGCGCGCCGGCGCGAGGTACACCCCGAGCGCCGCGGCCGCGACCATCGCGCCGATCGCGATCGCGGTGTTCTGGCGATCCGCGCGAGCGTCCCGCAGCACGCTCGCCAGGACGATGCCCACGCCGGTGAGGGCGAGGGCGAGCGGCACGATCGGCATCGGCCGGTCGCCGCTCGTCACCACCTGCGCGGCCGCCAGGATCCCGGTGAACAGCAAGGCTTCGAGGACGCTGCGGCCGACCAGGAGGACGGCGATCGTGGTCTGCCCGTTAGCTCGCGGCACGGCGCGCTCCGATCCGCAGGCTGTCGACCGCGACGTCCGCCGAGCGGAGCCGCCCCCGGATCGCGACGTCGGGCTCGTCGATGGTCACCGCGAGGACCCGGTGGTGGGCGCGGCGGAGGGCGAGGAGCGCCCCGGCTAGGTGCGGCCCGAGCACCGGTGTCACGCATACCAGCGTCGCACCCCAGGGAAGCCGCCCCCGCTCGCGGAGAAAGACCGCCTCTGGCGAATGCGAGGCGTACGGGCCCAGCCGCGCCAGGATCTCGAGGCTGCGCGTCAGGGGACGCGGGCCGCGACCCAGCGCCGAACGTGGCCGCTCGTGGGTCACGTTGTCGATCCCGTTCGTCACGAGGCCCACCTGGCGCCCGGCATCCGCCGCGAGACGGATCAGCTCCGCCGTCGCGGAGATGACGACCTCGGCCGCGTCGGGGTCGGCCTGGATCCAGTACTGGTCGTACGTCGCGACGTTCAGCAGGAAGACGGCGTCCAGGCTGGTCGCGGGCTCGTAGACCTTCGTCTGCAGCCCCCCGAGACGGGCGGACGCCTTCCAGTGGATCTCCTTCCGCGGATCCCCGCTCCGATGCTCGCGGACGCCACGGAACCGCAGCGGGTCGGGCAGCAGACCGCGCTTCGTCGCGGTCTCCGCGAGCGGCCGGAGGGACGGCCGGTGATGATCGGCGACGCTCAGGGGTGTCGGGTACACGACGATCGCCGAATGCGGATCGACGATGCCGTCGACGCTCGTGAAGCCGAGCCAGTCCCCGCTGCGCAACCGGACGGGTCCGAGCTCATACGCGCCGCGCTGCCGCGCGCGCAGGGTGAATGCGAGGGTGACGCGCTCGTGCGCGCGGGGCGCGAAGCCCGCGCCGACCGAGCCCCGCGGCATGCCCGGCGCGGCCGGCTCCGGATCGATGCCCTCCGGCAGCGCGAGGCGCACCTCGAGCCACGGCATCGGCAACGGCTTGCGGTTCGCGATGACGAGTCGAACGGTGAACACGTCGCCGGCGACCATGCGCGACGGCGTCACCTCGACGGTCGCGTCGACTCCCCGCAGGGCCGTGCGCGAGGTGAAGGACGAGACCACCCAGCCGGCCAGCGCCGCGGCCGCGGCGACGAGCACGACCGGCTCCCGCGTGATCGCGGCGGCGACCAATAGCACGACGGCGATCGGCCAGGGGAACAGACCGGTGCGCTGCACGGTCATGCGACCGGCCGCGGCTCCTCCGCCGGCACCGGGACCCGGCCGAGCACCTCCGTGACGACCGCGGCCGGGGTGCGACCGCGCATCTGGGCGTCGGCGTCGAGGAACAGGCGGTGCCGCAGGACCGCCGGCGCCTGCCGTTTCACGTCGTCGGGCAGCACGTAGTCGCGGCCATGGATCGCGGCTCGCGCCTGGGCCGCGCGGAAGAGGGCGATCGAGGCGCGCGGGCTCGCGCCGAGCTCGACGCCGGGGATCCCGCGTGTCGCGCGGACGACCGCCGCGATGTACCGGCGGACGGCATCGGCGACGCGCACGTGCCTGACGGCCTCGCGGAATCCGATGAGCGCGGCCGCGTCGAATAGTGGATCGAGCGTGCCGGTCTCGAGCGTGGCCGCGCCGTGGACCCGCAGCATCTCGTCCTCCTGCGCGTCCGTCGGGTACCCGAGGTTCAACAGGAACAGGAACCGGTCGAGCTGCGCCTCCGGGAGCGGGAACGTTCCCTCGAGCTCGATCGGGTTCTGGGTCGCGATGACGAAGAACGGGTCGGGGAGCCGATGGGTCGTCTCGTCGACGGTGACCTGGCGCTCCTGCATCGCTTCGAGGAGGCTCGATTGGGCCCGCGGCGTCGCCCGGTTGATCTCGTCCACCAGGACGACGTTCGCCATGAGCGGCCCCGGCCGGTACTCGAACACGCCGGACCGCTGGTCGAAGATCGACACGCCGGTGATGTCCGACGGGACGATGTCCGGCGTGCACTGCACCCGGCGGAATTCGAGGTCGAACGAGCGCGCGACCGCGCGCGCGAGCGTGGTCTTCCCCACTCCGGGCACGTCGTCGAGCAGGACGTGGCCGTCGACGAGCAACGCCGCGAAGAGCTGCTCCACCGCCTCGTCCTTTCCGACGACGACGCGAGCGACCTGTTGGACCAGCCGTTCGGCGGCCTGCTGGACCTCGGTGCCCAAGCTCACGTGGCCGCGGATGCGCTCGGCGGGGTCGCGCTCGACTCGTCCGCCGAGCCGGCGGACGGACGGATCGCGCCGGCGGCCGCGAGCGCGAGGGCGAGCGCGACGAACGCCCCGATGCCGTGGAGCCCGAGCCGCACCGGATCGACGACCCGCACCGCGAACGGGCTGAAGGCACGCTCGCAGAACAGGATCAGCGCCACCGCGAAGAGCAGCCGCAGCCCGACGATGCCGCCGCGCACCGCGCGGGTCGCCACCATGAGGATGATCACCGCGAAGACATACACGAGCCAGCCCGACGACTCCGCGGCCAGGCCCCATTCGTGGCCCCCCGGGATGAACCCTCCGGCCACGCCGTCGGCCACGAGGATCGCGGCGAGCACCAGCGTGACGATGCCGAGCAGCCAGGCCGAGCCGCCACTCGGGACGTCGTGCGCGACCGGCGCCGGGCGCTCGACCGCGATCGGCGCGGTCTCCGGCGTCCACGTCGCCGTCGCCGCGCCCGGACCCGGTGGATCGAGGCGGAACATCGCGTCCATGTCCGCGGGCACGAGGCTGTGGCCGAGCCGCCAGACCCGGATCGCGCCGACCAGGATGATGAGCTCGACGACCGCCGTCGCGAAGTGCACGACGATGGACTCGATGGGCTTCGGCCCGAGGACGAACGCGGTGACCGGGCGCTCGATGATGAAGAACGCCGAGAGCGCGATCCGGCCGAGCAGCGTGCGCTCGCTGCCCCGCGCCACGGCCAGGGTCATCAGCAGGTTCGCGATGGCGAACACGAAGGAGGTCCATCCGACGCCCTTGTACTCGTCGAGGATCGACTGATTGGGGAACTGGAGGATCGCGTAGTTGTGGTCGAGGATGCCGTCGACGACGAACAGGATCGTCGCCAGCAGCATGAGGATGACGACGGGGCGCATGGCGCGAGCCATCAGGCCTTCCCCTCCACCGAGACCGCCATGGTAGCGGCGGGTTTCGACGGTCGGCGGGCTTCGAGGGCCTCGATCGTTTCCGGTGGCACGAACACGCCGCCGAGCGGCGCGCCGTGCTCCCCGCGGCCGTGAAAGTCGCTGCCCCCGGTGGGTACGAGCCCGTACCGGCGCGCCAGAGCCAGGCACGCGGCGGTCATCGCGGGCGGATGCGAGCCGTAGTAGGCCTCGATCCCGGCGAGCCCCGCGGCGCCGAGCAGCGGCAGGAGCTCCCCGAGACCGACGACGGTGAACGGGTGCGCGAGCGAGGGCACGCCGCCGTGGGCCACGACGAGCCGCACCGCCTCCAGGGGCGTCAGTCCCACGCGCGAGACGTACGCCGGCGCGTCTTTCGCGATGAGCGTGTCGAAAGCGCTGTCGTACGTCGGGACGTGCCCGGCCTCGAGCAACGCCTGCGCGAGATGGGGTCGGCCGAGCGAGCCACCCTGCGCGATCTCCTTCACCCGCGCGATCGCGATCGGGTAGCCGAGCGCGTTCAGCTTCTCGACCATGAGCTCGATCCGCCGTCCGCGGTTATCGCGCAGCCACCGCAGCCGGTCCTCGAGTGCCGCGTCGGCGGGATCGAGGAAGTAGCCGAGGATGTGGACGTCCCCCCACTCCGATTCGGTGTTCAGCTCCGTCGACGCGATGACCCGGACGCCGAGGCGTGTGCCCGCCGCGATCGCGTCGGCCGCGCCGGCGAGCGTGTCGTGATCGGCGATGGCCTGGACCCGCACGCCGCGCTCGGCCGCGCGCTCGACGAGCGTGGCCGGCTCGAGCGCGCCATCGGAGCGGAGCGAGTGCGTGTGGAGGTCGATCGGAAAACCGACGCTCATCGCCTGTGCGCCGTCAGCTCGTACACGTGGCCATCGGGCCCATAGAAGTGTGACCACGAGGTCGTCGTCCCGTCGTGCACCGGCCCGATGAACCGAATGCCCTTGGCTTCCATCTCGCGCCGAGCCGCGCCGACATCCTCGACCTCGAAGCCCGGGACCGGGGCGACCATGAACTCGTGCCCGTCCGCGATCCCCTTCGGGCCGAAGATCTCCAGGACATCTCCGTTCTCCGCGGCGAAGACCGCGAAGTCCTGTTCCATGGCTCGTGGCGCGAGGCCGAGCACGTCTTTAGCGAAGGCGACGGTCTCCGCGTACCGCTGCGTCGGCGTGCCCAGCCAGCGGATGCCCAGCACCCTCACGCCGGGTGCAGCCGATCCACGCGTTCGATCGAGTGGGCCTTGCCGGTCTCATCGTCCGCGTCGATGAGCACGCTCCCGAACGCAACCTGGCCGTCGGCGACCTCGAAGCGCTTGGGGAGCCCGGTGCGAAACCGGTCGACGATGACGTCGGCGCGCATCCCGAGGATCGAGTCGCGCGGGCCGACCATCCCGGTGTCGCAGACGAGCGCCGTGCCGTTCGGCAGGACCCGCGCGTCGGCGGTCGGCACGTGGGTGTGGCTTCCGACCACCGCGGTGGCACGGCCGTCGAGATGCCAGCCCATCGCGAGCTTCTCGCTGCTGGCCTCGGCGTGCCAGTCGAGGACCCGGAGCCTCGGCTGGTCCGCCGTCAGCAGCTCGTCCATCGCGCGGAACGGATCGTCCGCCGGCGCCATGAACGTTCGGCCGATCGCGTTGACGACGAGGACGCCCTTCGCGACGAGCCAGCCGCGGCCCGGGTTGTTCGCCGGCAGGTTGATCGGGCGCAGGACGAAATCGAGGCTCTCGATCTCGCTCATGAACTGGCGCTGGTCCCACACGTGGTTGCCGGTCGTGATCACGTCCGCGCCGCTGACCTGCAGCTCCCGCGCGATCGCCGCGGTGAGGCCGGCGCCACCCGCGGCGTTCTCGCCGTTCACGATCGCGAGGTCCACGCGGAGCTCGTCGCGCAGTCCCGGAAGCAATGCCGCCACGGCGTCGCGGCCCGGACGGCCGACAACGTCACCGACGAAGAGGATGCGCATCGCCCCTACTTCGCGTAGTCGACTGCGCGCGTCTCCCGAATGACCGTGATCTTGACCTGGCCGGGGTACTGGAGCGTCTCCTGGATCTTCTGGGCCATGTCCCGCGCGAGCCGTGCCGCGTGCAGGTCGTCGATCTCCCCCGGCTTCACCATGACCCGGACCTCGCGGCCCGCCTGGATCGCGAATGACTTCTCGACGCCCGGGAAGCTGTTCGCGACGGCCTCCAGCTCGGTGAGCCGCTGGATGTAGTTCGAGACGATCTCGCTGCGGGCGCCGGGGCGCGCGGCGCTGATCGCATCGGCCGCCGAGATGAGCGTGCCGACCATCGTGATCGGCTCGACGTCACCGTGGTGCCCGACGACGCCGTCGATCACCGTCTGGGGGAACCCGTAGCGCTTGAGCAGCTCGCCGCCGATGACCGTGT
>JAXDLF010000072.1:0-12378 GCA_034666765.1 Chloroflexota bacterium | reverse complement strand
GCGGCAATCTGTGGGTGCCCCATCCGATCAGCTATACGACCTGGCTCGCGGTCGCGCCGCCCGCCGGCTTCAAGGGCGCCCGGCTCCTCGGCCGCGAGCCGAGCCGGTTCCTGAACGCGATCTACTCGAGCGCTTCCACCGTCTAACCTCGCGCGGCACGCGCGCGGAGATCCTCCTCCCACAGCGAGGCGTGGATCTTCGTCGCCGCGATCGCGCCCTGCGCCGCCGCCACCACGACGAGCTGCTCGCCGGTCGATGCGTCGCCGGCGACGTACACGCCCGGCACGCTCGTGACCTCGTGCGCATCGGCCTCGACGATGCCGTCCGCGTTCAGCGTGCAGCCGAGCATCTTCGCGAGATCGGACTGCTCGCGCTGGCCGGCCACGAGGAAGAGCGCGACCCGGGCGAGCGCCGACCCGTCGGCGAGCCTGATCCGCTCCAGCCGGCCATCGCGACCTTCGAGCCTGACGACGCGCTCGTCGTGCACCGCCACGCCGAGCTCCTCGCAGCGCAGCCGGTCCGCGGGCGCGAGCGGCCGGCCGTCGGTGAGCAGCGCGATGTCGTCGCTCCACGCGAGCATGGCGAGCGCGGCCTCGATCCCCGGCCCGGCCTGCCCGTACACGGCGAGCGGCCTGCCCACGTACTCGTAGCCGTCGCAGTGCGGGCAGTGGTGGACACTGCGCCCGAAAAAGTCGGGCAGGCCCTCGATGCCGGGCACCACGTCGATGACCCCGGTCGCGAGGAGGACCCGGCGGGCCCGGACGGTGGGGCCGTCCTCGACCGCGACGAGGAACGCGCCGCGGGCGCCCGTGACCGCGGTCACGCGGCCGCTCCGGATCTCGACGCTCGGATACCCCTCGACGTCCGCCCGCGCCATCCGCAGCAGGTCCGCCGGCGCGGCACCGTCACGCGTGAGGAAGCCATGCACCGCCGCGGCCGCGCGGTTGCGCTGCTGGCCGGCGTCGATGACGAGGACGCGCCGGCAGCATCGGCCGAGCATCAACGCGGCCGAGAGGCCGGCCGGACCGCCACCGACGATCGCGACGTCCACGACCTGGACCGGTTCCACTCGGGGCGGACGCGCACCCGGCGTGCCAGGCGCCGCCGCCGCGCGGTGCGTCCGGCCCGGCCGCTCATCCGTAGTGCCGGTGGAGGTTCGAGATGCAGAAGGTCTTGACCGCGCTCTTTGCCGCCCTGCTGGTCGTCGGTGTCGCCGGGGCGTGCGGCGGATCCGGCGGGTCCGGTGGATCGGGCGGCGACAGCGCCCCGCCGGTGCGGTACTAGCCGAGCAGGTCCTTCACGATGTCGCGCTCCCGCTCGAGCTCGGCGATCGTCGCGTCGATCTTCGCCTTCGCGAACGCGTCCACCTTGACGCCCTGCACGATCTCGTACCCGCCGTCGCCCTTCGAGCGCAGCGGGAAGGACGAGACGATGCCGCGCGCGACGCCGTAGCTGCCGTCGGACACCACCGCGGCGCTGAACCAGTCGTCACCCGGCGTTTTGGTCACCAGGCTCTTCACGTGATCGACGATCGCCTGCGCCGCCGAGAAGGCGCTCGACGCACCGCGCGCGGCGATGACCGCGGCGCCGCGCTGCTGCACCGCCGGAATGAACTCCGTCTCGAGCCACGTCCGCGGCACGGCCTGATCCGCGGGCTTGCCGCCCACCGTCGCGTTCGTGAAGTCGGGGTAGAGCGTCGCGCTGTGGTTGCCCCAGATCGCGAGGTGCTTCACGTCGCGCGTGCGCGCCCCGGCCCGCTTCGCGAGCAGGGAGGTCGCGCGATTCTGATCGAGGCGCGTCAGGGCCGTCCAGCGATCGGCCGGAACGGTGTCGCCCGCGGCGTGGCGCGCGATGAGGCAGTTCGTGTTGCAGGGGTTGCCGATCACGACCGCCCGAACGTTCTTCGAGCCATGCGCCGCGATCGCCCTGCCCTCTTCGACGAAGATCGGGCCGTTCTTGCGGATGAGGTCGCCGCGCTCCATACCCGGACCGCGGGGCACGCTTCCCACCAGGAGCACCCAGTCGGCGTCCGCGTGGCTCTCGGCGCGATCGCTGCTCGCGGACACGCGCGCGAGGAGCGGGTACGCGCCATCCTCGAGCTCCATCACGACTCCCTTGGCCTTCTCGATCACGGGAGGTATGTCCGAGAGCCGGAGGTCGATCTCCGTATCCGGGCCGAACATCTCGCCGGCCGCGATGCGGGGGAGCAGCGCGTAGGCGACCTGGCCCGTGGCACCGGTCACGACGACCCTGACGGCGGTCATGCCGGCTGCTTCGCGTCGGCGCCGCCGTAGACGGCCTCGGCCTCGATCTCGACCTGGATCCGCGCATCGATGAAGTTCACCTGCACGATCGTCGTCGCCGGACGGATGTCGCGGAAGAAGTCGCCGTGGATCACCGCGACGCTCTCGATGGCCGCGACGTCGGCGACGTACACGCGGGTCATGATCGTGTCCTCGATCCGGCCGCCGAGGTCCTCGATCGCGGCCTTGATGATCTCCAGCGCGCGCTTGGTCTGATCGGTGATGCCGCCGGACACCGGACTCCCGTTGTCGTCGAGCCCCGCGGTGCCGGCGACCCGGATGATGTTGCCGTGCCGGACGGCGCGCGAGTACCCGAACTGGAACTCGTATTTCGTCTTCGTGCTGTAACGGAACCGCTGCGGGTTGTTCGGGTCCTGGTCAGGCATGGACCGCCGCCAGCCGGGCGATCACGGCGTCGGCGAATTCCTTCGTTCCGACGGCCGTCGGGTCGTCCCGATCGGGCTTCAGGTCATACGTGACGTCCCGGCCCACGGCCACGACCGCGGCGATCGCGCGCTCGAGGCGGTCACCGGCCTCGCGCTCGCCGATGTGTCGCAGCATGAGCGCGCCGGCGAGCATGAGGGCCATCGGGTTGACCTTGTTCTGGCCGGCGTACTTGGGCGCCGAGCCGTGGATGGCCTCGAAGACCGCGACGCCGTTCGCGCCGATGTTCGCGCCCGGCGCGACACCGAGGCCACCGGCAAGACCCGCCACGAGGTCGCTCACGATGTCACCGTAGAGGTTCGGCAGCACGAGCACGTCGTAGAGCTCGGGCTTCTGCACCAGCTGCATGCACATGTTGTCGACGATCCGGTCCTCGAACTCGATGTCGGGGTACTCCCGCGCGACCTCGCCGGCCACGCGAAGGAACAGGCCGTCGGTGAACTTCATCACGTTCGCCTTGTGGACGGCGGTCACCTTTTTCCTGCCGTTCGCTCTGGCGTATTCGAACGCGAACTTCACGATCCGGCGGCTTCCCATCTCGGAGATGTACTTGATCGAGATGGCCGCGTCCTCGCGGAGCTTCGTCTTGCCCGCCTTCTCGATCGCGGCGCGCACCTCGGCGAGCTCCGGCGTCCCGAGGTCGAACTCGATGCCGGCGTAGAGGTCCTCGATGTTCTCGCGGACCACGACCAGATCGATGTTGCCCATCGGCGCACGCACGCCGGGGTACGTCTTGGCCGGACGCAGGTTCGCGTAGAGGTCGAACTCCCTGCGGAGCGCCACGTTCACCGAGCGGAACCCGGTGCCGAGCTCGGTCGTGAGCGGCCCCTTCAACCCGACCTTGTTGCGCCGGATGGACTCCAGCGCTTCGGGCGGGAACGGCGTGCCGAACTTCGCGATCGCGGGGACGCCGATCTCCTGGCGGTCCCACTCGATCCGGACGCCGGTCGCCTCGATGGCCCGGCGGGTCGCCTCCACGATCTCCGGGCCGGTGCCGTCGCCCGGGATGAGCGTGATCTTGTGGGTCGTCGTCATCGTGGGGTCTTCGCGGCATCCTTCGCGGTCTTCACCGGCTCGTCGCCGGCGACCGGAAGGTTGTGGCTCTCCTGCGGGGAGCCCTGATCCGCGGCGCCGCTCACGACGACGCCGGCCGACAGCGGCTCGCCGCCGTGGCGCAGCTCGGCGAGCAGCCCGCCGGCGAGCAGGGTCCGCGCCTCGCTCGGGAGGAAGCTCGCGCTGAGCGGGATCTCGACGCCCTTGCTCGTGCGCGCCATCACGATCTCGTTGTCCTTGTTCGATTGGAGCCCGTCGCGCAAGCCATCGATCGTGAGGACGTCGCCCTGGTCGATCTTCGCGAGGTCGGCTTCGTTCTTGAACACGAGCGGGGGGATGCCCTGCGAGATGAGGTTGCGGCGGTGGATGCGGGCGAACGACTGCGCGATCACCGCGTGGATCCCGAGGGCCTTCGGGGCGAGGGCGGCGTGCTCGCGGCTCGAGCCCTGGCCGTAGTTCTGGCCGGCGACGATGAACCCGCCGCCCTTCTCGCGCGCCCGCTTCGGGAACGTCGGGTCGAAGCGCCGGAACGTGAACTCGGCGATGGCGTTCACGTTCGAGCGCAGCGCCATGACGACCGCGCCGTCCGGCGAGAGGTCGCCGGTCGAGACGTTGTCGCCGAGCTTGATGATGACCTCGCCGTGCAGCATGTTCTGCAAGGGCGTCTGGCGCGGCGGCGGCTGGATGTTCGGGCCCTTGATGACGTGGATCTTCGCCGCCTCCTCGGGCGGCGGCGGGACGAGGATGTTCGAGTCGTCGATGCCGGGGTCCATGGCCGGGATCGTGAACGTCGGCTCCTCGCCGAGGTCGCGGGGGTCGGTGATGACGCCGCGCAGCGCGGTCGCCGCCGCGGTCGTCGGGCTGCAGAGGTAGACCTGATCGTTGTCCGTGCCGCTGCGGCCGGGGAAGTTGCGGTTGAACGTGCGGACCGAGACGCTCCCGGTGGGCGGCGCCTGCCCCATACCGACGCACGGGCCGCACGCGGGCTCGAGCATTCGGGCGCCGGCCGCGAGCATCGCCTGATACGCGCCGCCGTCGGCGAGCGCGTCGAGGATCTGCTTCGAGCCCGGGGTCACGGTCATGAAGACCTCGGGGTGCGCGGTCTTGCCCTTCATCACGGCGGCGACGATCGCGAGGTCAGCGTAGCCCGAGTTCACGCTCGAGCCGACGCACACCTGCTGGACCTTGATGCCCGCGACCTCGCGCACCGGCACGACGTTGCCGGGACTCGACGGCTTGGCGATGAGCGGCTCGAGCTTCGCGAGGTCGATCACCTCGCGCTCCTCGTACTTCGCGCCCTGGTCCGCCGCGAGCTCGACGAAGTCACCCGGACGCTTCTGCTCGGTCAGCCATTCCCTCGTCCGGCGGTCGCTCGGGAAGATGCCCGTGGTCGCCCCGAGCTCCGCGATCATGTTGCAGATCGTCCCGCGCTCCGGCACCGACAGCGTGTCGACGCCGGGGCCGGTGAACTCGAAGATGCGGCCGACGCCGCCCTTCACGTCGCGGCGCCGCAGCAGCTCGAGGATGATGTCCTTCGCCTGGATCCACGGCCCGAGCGCGTTCTCGAGGCGAACCTCGACGACCTTCGGCATCGCCATGGTGAAGCCATGTCCGGCCAGCGCGACGGCGACGTCCAGGCCGCCCGCGCCGATGGCGATCATCGAGACCGAGCCCGCCATGACGGTGTGGCTGTCGGCGCCGAGGAGGATCTGGCCCGGCTTGGCGAAGCGCTCCATGTGCAGGTAGTGGCAGATGCCCGTCCCGGGCCGGGAGAAGTGGATGCCGTGCTTCTGCGCGAACGAGCGCAGGAACATGTGGTCGTCGGGATTCTTGAAGTCGATCGCCAGGATGTTGTGGTCGACGTACACGATCGCGAACGGGATCTTGATGCGGTCGATCCCGAGCTCCTCGAGCTGGAGGAAGCCCATCGTCCCGGTGGTGTCCTGGAGGAGGCCCTGGTCGATGCGCAGTGAGACCTCGGTACCCGCGGCGAGCTCGCCCGCGGTGAGATGGTCCTTGATGATCTTCTGGGTCAGATTCAGCCCCGCCACCTAACGCCTCCCCCGCGCGATCGTGCGAATCGTAGGCGCGGAACTGCCACATAGAACAGTCCTATGGACTTGCTAGCACTATAGAAATCTTCTATATCTTGGTCGTGGAGCTGGGCCAGGTCGAAGCCTTCGTCGAAGCCAACCGCCGCGGATCGATCAGCCGCGCGGCGGACGCGCTCGGCCTCACCCAGCCCACGGCAACGGCCCGCCTGCACGGCCTCGAGCGGGAGCTCGGGGCCCAGCTGCTGGTGCGCGGACGGCGCGGCGTGTCGCTCACGCCGGCGGGGCGGCGCTTCCTGCCCCGCGCCATCGCCGCCATGGAGTCCCTCCGGCGCGGCGCGACGGAGGCGAAGGCCGGCAGCGAGGCCCGCGGCGGGCTCCTGGCCGTCGGGCTCGCATCGGACCTCGCGCTCTACCTCGCCCCGCGGGCGCTCGCGCGCTTCGCCGCCCGCCACCCGCAGGTCGAGACGCTCGTGCGGAGCGGCCACTCGCGGTTCGTCGCGGACCTCCTTCGCGCGGAGGAGGTCGAGCTCGCGCTCGTGAGCCAGCTCGTGCTGCTTCCCGATCTCGCGTCGCGCGTCCTCTTCACCGAGTCGGTACCCGTCGTCGTCGCGCCGTCGCATCGGCTGGCGCGCCGCGCCGCGGTGAAGATGGACGAGCTCGCGCAGGCCGGTCTCGTCGTGCGCGATCCCGCGGCGTTCCTGCGGACCATGACCATGGCCTACTTCGCCGAAGGTGAGACGGCGCCGCGGATCCTGATGGAGCTCGACAACACCGAGGCCTGCAAGCGCGTCGTGCTCTCCGGCCTCGGCGCGGCGCTGCTGCCGGAGATGGCGATCCGCGCCGAGCTCGCGAAGGGGGATCTCGTGCAGCTGCGCGTGGAGGGCCATCCGCCGCCGAAGCGGGCGATCCACGTCCTGACCCGCCAGGGCGCCGAGCCATCCGCCGCGGCGACGGCCTTGCTACGGTTGATGGGCTGATGGATCTCTCGGCGATCATCGCCATCGTCCTCATCGACCTCGCCCTCTCGGGCGACAACGCGCTGCTCATCGGGATGGCCGCCCGCCGGCTCCCCGACGAGCAGCGGCGGAAGGCCATCATCCTGGGCGGCGCGCTCGCGGTGGTCCTGCGGATCCTCGCGGCCGCCGTCGTGACGTTCCTGCTCGCGATCCCGTACCTGCAGCTCACCGGCGGCGTCGTGCTCGCGATCATCGCGTACCGGCTCGTCCGGCCGAACGCCGAGCACAGCGAGGCGAACGTCCAACCGGCCGGCACGCTGCGCGAGGCGGTCGTGACCATCCTCGTCGCGGACGCGGCGATGAGCGTCGAGAACGTGCTGGGCGTCGGCGGGGCCGCGCACGGCGATCTGCCACTCCTGGCGTTCGGGCTCGTGATCTCGATCCCGATCGTCCTGTTCGGCAGCGGGATCATCGCGAACGTGCTCGACCGCGCGCCGCGCCTCATCTGGCTCGGGGCGCTGGCGCTCATCTGGACCAGTGCCGAGATGATCCTCGGCGACCCGGCGCTCGACCCGCACATCGCCGACCACTGGCTGATCAGCGCCGCCTTCGCGCTCGCCATCCTCGGCGCGGTCGTGGGGCTCCGCGCGCTCCGCCACCGCCCGGCGTAGCCGGGGTGCAGCCTGCCCCGACTTGCATGCCTGCCGCCGGAGGTGTTACCAATTGATTGTTGACCTACGCAGTCGGAATTCGCGCGCTGACCTGCCGAATGCCCGCCTGCGCCTGTCCCTAGGCGGCGAGGCCGGAGCCCCGGACCCTCGGCGCCAGGTCACCCGGGAGCTTAGCTCCGCAGGAACGGAGCCCACGCTCCGCGCGACCGACGAATTAGGACAGAAATGAAGGTCACCGTTGTAGATGACAGCAGCGACTTCGCGCTCCCTTTCTCGCCGCGCACGCCTCTTCGCCATCCTCGCCATCGCGTTGCTGGCGGTCGGGTGTAGCGCCCCCGCGGGCAGCGCGCCGGCCCCGGCCTCCGGCGCGGCGGCCGCGGCTGATCCCGCGCTCGCCGAGCTGCGGGTCGACTACGCGACCTACTCGCCGCCATCGCTCGTCCTGAAGAAGCAGGGCTGGGTCGAGGAGGCGTTCAAGGGCACCGTGGTGAAGTGGGTGTACTCGGCCGGATCGAGCAACGCGCTCAACTTCCTCCAGGGCAACGCCGTCGACTTCGGCTCGACGGCAGGATCCGCGGCGCTGCTCTCGCGGGCCAACGGCAATCCCATCAAGGCCGTGTACATCTACGAGCAGCCCGAGTGGACCGCCCTCGTCGTCGCGAAGGACTCGACGGCCAAGAGCATCACCGATCTCAAGGGCAAGAAGATCGCGGCGCAGAAGGGCACCGACCCGTACTTCTTCCTGCTGCGCACCCTGAATCAAGCCGGGCTCTCGCAGGCCGACATCCAGTTCGTGAACCTGCCGCACGCCGACGGACGCACCGCCCTCGAGCGCGGGCAGGTCGACGCGTGGTCCGGCCTCGACCCGCACATGGCCGCGAGCGAGCTCCAGGCGGGAGCCAAGCTCATCTACCGGAACAAGGACTTCAACACCTACGGCTTTCTCAATGGGCGCGAGGCGTTCGTGACCCAGTACCCCGCGACCACGCGCACGCTCATCGGCCTCTATGAGCGCGCGAAGCAGTGGATCACCGACCATCCCGACGACGCCGCGGCGATCCTCGCCGAGGCCGCCCAGCTCGACATCAGCGTCGCGAAGCGCGAGCTGAACGAGCGGATGAACTTCAAGACGAGCGGCATCCCCGGTGACGCCCACATCGCGGTCCTGAAGGCGGTCGTGCCCATCATCAACGCGGAGCAGCTGGCGAACGCGGGCACGAATGTCGACAAGGCGGTGACGGACCTCATCGACGGGAGCTACGCGAAGGCGGTCATCAAATAAGTCGGCTTCTTCCCTGGGTCCTGCCCGCGGCGATCGTGGCCCTCTGGTGGGGCTCGGTCGCCGCGGGCGTCTTCGCGGTCCATCAGCTGCCGCCTCCTCCGGTCGTGGTGGAGGCGGCGATCGGCCTCTGGCGCCGCGGCC
Source organism: Chloroflexota bacterium (assembly GCA_034666765.1). Classification (GTDB taxonomy): domain Bacteria; phylum Chloroflexota; class Limnocylindria; order P2-11E; family P2-11E; genus UBA4735. Next base: position 3,474 of record JAXDLF010000072.1, on the reverse strand, counting down.
TCCTCCAGCTCGATCTCCTCACGACGATCGGCCGGGTCGGGCTCGGCTTCGCGATCGGAAGCCTGGCCGCGCTCGGCCTCGGGACGCTGACCGGTCTCTCGCGCCGCGTCGCCGAGGCGGTCGAGCCGACGTTCCAGGCCCTTCGGGCGGTGCCGACGCTCGCCTGGGCCCCGCTGCTGCTGCTCTGGCTCGGCATCGACGAGGCGCCGAAGGTCACGCTCGTCGCCATCGGGGCGTTCTTCCCGGTGTACGTGAATCTCGTCGCGGGCATCCGCAACGTCGACCGCAAGCTCATCGAGGTCGCCCGGGTGTACGACCTCGGGCCCCGGGCCATCGCGCGCCGCGTCGTGATCCCCGCCAGCCTCCCGAGCCTGCTCACCGGCCTGCGGCTCGGGCTGTCGCAGGCCTGGCTGTTCGTCGTCGTCGCCGAGTTCTTCGGCGCGTCGGCCGGGCTCGGGTTCCGGCTCACCGACAGCCAGCAATCGACCCGCGTCGACCTGATGTTCGTGGCGCTCGTCTGTCTCGCGCTCCTCGGCAAGGTGACGGACATGGTCCTGCACGCGGTCGAGGAGCGGACCCTTCGCTGGCGGGACACGCTCGCGACACAGGCGCGCGCGTGAGCACACCGCTCCGCCTGGACAAGATCCGCAAGCGCTACGACGCGACCGAGGTCCTCGCCGGCGTCGACCTCGAGGTCGACGCGAGCGAGATCGTCGCGCTCGTCGGCCCGTCGGGCTGCGGGAAGAGCACCCTGCTGCGGCTCGTGTCCGGGCTGGATGTGCGGTTCGAGGGCCGGATCGCGATCGGCGATCGCGACGTGCGCGGTCCCGATCGGGCCGTGGGCGTGGTGTTCCAGGAGCCGCGGCTCTTCCCGTGGCTCTCGCTCGCCGACAACGTGGCGTTCGGCCTCCCGGACCGCGGCTCGGAGCGCGCCCGCTCGCTCGTGCGCGAGACCCTCGAGGTCGTCGGGCTCGCCGACTTCGCCCGCGCGCTCCCGAAGGAGCTCTCCGGCGGGATGGCCCAGCGCGCCGCGCTCGCGCGGGCCCTCGTGACGGAGCCGCAGGTGCTGCTGCTCGACGAGCCGTTCAGCTCGCTCGACGCGTTCACCCGGATGCGGCTCCAGGACCACCTGCTCGCCGCGTGGGCCCGCTACCGGCCGACGCTCGTGTTCGTGACCCACGATCTGGACGAGGCGGTGTACCTGGCCGACCGGGTCATCCTGTTCAGCGATCGTCCGGCGCGGGTCGTGGACATCCTCCGGGTCGTGCCGCGGCGCCCGCGTGACCGCCGCGATCCGAACCTCCTCGGCCTGCGCGTCGCGCTCCTCGAGGCGCTGCATCTGGAACGGAGCGAGCTCAGTGCGGTCATCTAACGCGCCGGGCTCGGCGGGCACGGTCCGGACCCAGGTCCTCGACCTGCCCGGGCGGCTGCCGCTCGACTCGGGTCGCGAGCTCGCCGAGGTGCGCATCGCCTACGAGACCTACGGCACCCTGGCGCCGGCGAAGGACAACACCATCCTGGTCTGCCACGCGCTGTCCGGGGACGCCCATGCCGCCGGATGGAGCGACGACCCGAACGCCCCGACGACCGTCGACGGCGTCGGCGCCGCCGAGCGCGGGAAGAGCGGACTCGGATGGTGGGACGGGATGATCGGGCCGGGCAAGGCGTTCGACACCGATCGCTACTTCGTCGTCTGCACCAACCTCATCGGCTCGTGCCGCGGATCGACCGGCCCGGGCTCGATCGACCCCGCGACCCGGAAGCCGTACGGCGGGACCTTCCCGGTCCTGACCGTCGGCGACATGGTCCGGGCCCAACGCGCCTTCCTGCACGAGCTCGGGATCGAGACGCTCCTCGCCGCCAGCGGTGGATCGCTCGGTGGGATGCAGGCCCTCGAGTGGGCCGTCGCGTACCCCGACGCGGTCCGCGCGATCGTGCCGATCGCGAGCACCGCGCGCCTGGGCACGCAGGGCGTGGCGTGGAACGCGATCGCTCGCAACGCCATCACCAGCGACCCGGACTGGCAGGGCGGCGCGTACTACGGGACCGGCCGGTCGCCCGACGCCGGGATCAAGGTCGCGCGGATGGTCGGGCACATCACCTATCTCTCCGCCCAGGCGGTCCGCGAGAAGTTCGGCCGGCGCTTCCAGCGCGGCGGTGACGAGCCCCTGTACGACCTCGCCGCTCCGGACTTCGAGGTGGAGTCGTACCTGCGGTACCAGGCCGACGCCTTCGCCGCGCGGTTCGACGCGAACGCCTACCTCTACATCTCCCGCGCGCTCACGTACTTCGATCTGGCGCGAAGCTACGGCGCGGGCTCGCTCGAGCGCGCGGTCGCGGCGGTGCGCGCGGCGACGCTCCTCCTGTCCTTCTCGTCCGACTGGCTGTACCCGCCGCGTGACTCGGAGGAGGTCGCCGCGGCCCTCCGCGCGCAGGGAAAGGACGTCCGGCATGCGATCATCGAAGCGGACTACGGTCACGATTCGTTCCTGCTCGAAGAGGCGGAGATGACCCGCGAGATCAGCGCGTTCCTGAATCAGGTGGATCAGGCGGATCGGGTGGGGGAGAGGGTCAGGCCATGACGCAGGACCCACGCGGCAGCGGCGAGCACGGCACCCGCGAGTTCGGGTTCGATACCCGCGCGATCCACGCCGGGCAGCGGCCGGACCCGTACACCGGCGCGCGCGCCGTGCCGATCTTCCAGACGACCTCCTACGTGTTCGAGGATCCGGAGTCGGCCGCGGCGTACTTCAACCTGCAGGAGTACGGCAACACGTACTCGCGCATCATGAATCCGACGACCGCGGTCTTCGAGGAGCGCGTCGCGAGCCTCGAGGGCGGTGCCGGCGCCGTCGCGTTCGCGAGCGGGCTCGCCGCGCAGGCCGCCGCGCTGTTCACGATGCTCACCCCCGGCGACCACATCGTGGCATCGAGCGCCCTGTACGGCGGCACGATCACGCAGCTGAAGCACCTGGCCCGAAAGCTCTCGATCGCGGTGACGTTCGTCGACCCCGACGACCTCGCGAGCTGGCGGGCCGCGCTTCAGCCGAACACGAAGCTGCTGTACGGCGAGACCATCGGCAACCCCGGCGGCAACGTGCTCGACCTCGCGGGCGTCGCGGATATCGCGCACGCGCACGGGGCGCCGCTGATGGTCGACTCGACCTTCGCGACGCCGTACCTGTGCCGGCCGATCGAGCACGGCGCGGACATCGTCGTGCACTCGGCGACGAAGTTCATCGGCGGGCATGGCACGAGCATCGGCGGCATCGTCGTCGAGGCCGGCACGTTCGACTGGTCCAACGGCCGGTTCCCGGTCGTCGCCGATCCGTCGCCCGCGTACCACGGCCTCGCGTTCCACGAGACCTTCGGGATGTACGGCTACCTCATGAAGCTCCGCGCGGAGTCGCTGCGCGACCTGGGCGGGGCGCTCTCGCCGTTCAACTCGTTCCTGTTCCTGCTCGGCCTCGAGAC
>JAXDLF010000071.1:0-3003 GCA_034666765.1 Chloroflexota bacterium | reverse complement strand
GCCCGTCCCGGGAGTTGATGGGAACTGGCCCGTCCCGGCGGCCGCCCAGGGCGGCAAAGGCGTCGGTTGCCCGGGAGTCGGATAACCGGATGCCGTGGGGAACCCCTGTGCTGTCGGGTACCCGGCGTAGCCGTACGGGGTGGTGTGGCGCGGCTGTGCGCCGTACCCGTTCGGCGTCGCGTATCCGTTCGGGTCGTATCCGTCGTAGCCGGTCGGCGCCCCGTAGCCGCCTGTCGGATACCCCTCGGGCGTTGGATATGGCGGTGTCGGTTGATACCCCCCGGGCGGGAAGTAGACGCCGGGAGTCGGGTATCCGTTCTGCCCCAGATGGGTCGGCGGAGGCCCGAACGGCGGTGTCGGAACTCCCGGCGTGGGGGGGCCGCCTGGCGGGAGATGGCCGGTCGCCGACTCGTCGCTCGGCGCGTGTTCGGCGCCCGGGACAATGCCGGCCTCGGGTGGGTCGACCGCCTCGGCGACCGGCATCGCCTGCGTGGCGGCTTCGAAAGCGCCGTCGCGGCGCGCCCGTGGCATCGCGTCGTGCGACCGGTCACGGTCGAGATCCGGCAGGGCCAGCTCGACGATCGGGGTGTGGTCGACGATGCCCATCGAGACCGCGTAGCCATAGAGCGCCTGAAGTGCCGCGATCAACGAGCTGAGGCGGGCCTCACTCAGCCCGGCGTCGGCAAGCTCGTCGACCAGCGATTGCACGCGGCGGCGACTGACCTCGCGGACGTCGTATGTCCCGAGCTCCACGTCTGCGTAGCTGAGAGCGCCGCGAAGCTCCCGCAGCTGCCCTTGTGTGTATTCGGAGCCCCATGGCGCCTCGGCGTCACCGCGTTCTGCTGCATGCAGGAAATCGTCGATGAGGTCGGTGATACGAAAGCCGGTCAGTCCACCCTCCCCGCGCGACTGGTCCTGCCCCTGCTGCCATGCTCGCGCCTCGGCCAGAGAGTCGAACGCGGGCCCGACCGTCCGGGGGTCGGCTCCTCCCAGCAGGCTGGTCGCCCTGTACCTCACCTGCCGGCACGTGCACAGGCCTCCATGGCGCACGGGACAGCCGTCCTCGTGGCGGGAGAAGACTCCTGGGGTTGAGGTGCTCCAGTCGTACGACATGACTCCCTTGTGCAACCGGGTCGTCGAGTATGTGCGCCTGTGCGAGCCATGGTGACTCGTCGTAGCGAACCGTAGGCGCCTGGAACGGGCCGGCACATCGCGTGCTCTTCTCGGTTGATCGCGCTTTCACGACGGGTGAGAACCGCACCACTCATCGTGCAGCCAGTCGGCGACCAATGTACCTCGGTGTGTATCAGACGATCGCGGAACCTCACTCTCCGCCGGCAGATCCGACCCTACCGTTGACAGTCTGTCAACGACCTCCAAGGGGAGGAAAGCATGAACAGCGCGGTTCGAACGAGAGTGCTCGTCCTCATGATCGGCGTGCTTGCGATGGCTTTGATCTTCGCGCCCGCCAGCTACGCCGGTGAGGATGACCCGATTCCCGCCCCGCCGGCACCCCCGCCGCCGGCCGCCCCCGCCCCCAAGCCGAAGCCGAAGCCGAAGCCGAAGCCGGTACACAAGAAGCATCACGAGAAGCATCACAAGGCTGCGAGCTCGAACTCCGGCTCGCAGACCAGCGATACGCAACAGGCGTTCGGTGGCGTCTTCGCGGGCGTCGGTGGCATGGCCGTCACGCGAGATCAGAGCATGCTCGTGCCGGTGCTTCTAGCGGGCGGTGGCGTCCTCGTGCTCGCCGCCGCGAGTGGCCTCGCTTTCCGCCGCCGTGAAGTGGCGACGGACGGCATCGGCGGGTGAATCCCGAACAGCACGAGCGGGCTATCGGAACGCAGGCTGCGTTCGGTCGATCGCACTTCATCATCGGCCGCCGGCTGGCGCCACGTCTTCATGCCTGCGGCCGGCGACCAGACCGCGCGAGGTGTGTATCAGATGATCGTCGAATCGTAAGGCGGGCAAGCAAATCCGTCCCTACCGTTGGAGCTGTCAACGGCCTCTCAGGAGGGGAACATGAACACTACGGTTGGAAAGAAACTGCTCGCCCTGGTGATCGGCGTGCTCGCAATGACTCTGGCGTTCGCGCCGGCGAGTTACGCCGGTGAGGACGACAGCGAAGACAGCGCCACCACGACGAAGCGCGTTTCGAGCTCCGGGTCCGGCTCGGGCGATTCCGGCTCCGCCTCCGGTGGCGTCGCCGCGGGACTCGGTGGCATGGCCGTCACCTCGGATCAGGACATGCTCGTCCCCGCGCTGCTGACGGGTGGTGGCATCCTCGTGCTCACCGCCGCGGGTGGCCTCGCTATCCGCCGCCGGGACGACTTCCAGGCGACGCACGGCGTCGCCGGGTGAAACCCGTGCAGCGCGGGCGCGGTCGACGTCTGACGGCGGCAGCGCTCGTGCTGCTCGGGGTTGGGCTGATCGGGGCTGCGGCGGTGCTGGTGACTCGACCGACCCCCGCGCGGCCGCGCCTGGCCTTGATGACAACGCGTGAGCCGGGTGTGGCCACCGTGGCTCTTCCGGCCACGATGAGCGACGCCGCAGCGGCTTCGGTGCCTCCGCCGGCGATATTGGCGGAAGGGGGTCGTGCAGTCAATCGCCGCGCCAGCGTTGCTCAGCCCGCGCCGCCAGCGATCACGACGCCGCCGCCCACGCCCACGCCCAACTACGACAGGCAGATGCCCAATCCGGTGCGTCTGCTCGTCCCGGCAATCGGTCTGTCCGCGCCGGTGATTCCACTCGGCCTCAACCCCGACAAGACAATCCAGGTACCGAAGAGCTTCTCGCAGGCCGGGTGGTTCACGGAGGGGCCCGAGCCGGGCGAGCGTGGTGCTGCGGTCATCGTCGGTCATTTCGATGCCAAGTCGGGACCAGGTGTGTTCTATCGCCTGCGTGCGCTGAGGCGCGGCGACGTCATCAACGTGGCGCTCCGAGGTGGCTCGAAGGTCACGTTCGCCGTCAGCTCGACGCTCGCCGTGCGGAAGACCCGGTTTC
>JAXDLF010000070.1:0-3384 GCA_034666765.1 Chloroflexota bacterium | reverse complement strand
GTCGGCGGCCCCCGGAACGCCCTTCGTCTCCAACGAGGATCCGGCCCACGAGGCGACCGAGTCCGCGGCCCGTGAGGCCGAGGAGGACGCGGGCGTGCGGCCGACCCAGCCGTAACGGCTACCGCCGGACCCCTTCCACCAGCACCTCGGCGACGTGGCGCACGACGAATCGGTCGTGCGCCGCGTCGGCGGCCCCACGCAGATGCAGCAGGCAGCCCGGGTTGTCGGTGACGAGCACCGCGGCCCCCGTCGCCCGGACGTTGTCCAGCTTGCGCTCGGCGATCTGCCGGGCGAGCGCCGGATGATCGAGCGAGGTCGAGCCGCCGAACCCGCAGCACACGCCGCGCTCCGCGAGCTCGCGCACCGGGATCCCGGCGCGCTCCAGCAGCCGCGACCCCGCGTCGCCGGTCCCCATCACGTTCGTCGTCTGACAGAAGGAGTGCACCGTGACCGGGGTCGCGTCCGGCTGCGACGGGAGCGCGGGCGGATCGGCGACCCGCTCCAGGAAGCTCAGGAGATCGAGCGTGCGCGCCGCGATGCGCTCGGCCCGGACCCGCCACTGCGGCTCGTCGGCGAGCAGCTCGGCATAGTCGTGGGCGATCGCGATCGCGCAGCTGGCCGCCGCGCTGACGTAGTGGTCGGCCGCGACGCTCTCGAGCGCCCTGATGGTCTGCTTGGCCATCCGCCGCGCCGTCGCGCGGTCACCGGCGTCGAGCGGCGGCAGCCCGCAGCAGTGCTGGCCCGCGGGCACGACGACGCGCGCGCCGCACGCGCGCAGCAGCTCGATCGCGGCGACGGCCTGCTCGGGGGCGAACCGGTCGGTGACGCACTGGACGAAATACGCGACCGTCAGGCCCCGGGCCCGGCTGTTCGCCCACGGCCCGGTCGCGGCCGCTTCGAAGGTCCGGCCGAGGACCGCGTCGCGGGCGGGCGTCGCGGCGAGCGCGGGGACGCTGCGCCACCGGAACGCCGCCGGCAGCGGGAGCCGCAGGAACGCGCCGCGCCGGACCGGCCGCTGCAGGACGGAGGCAACGCGAAGGGCGGCATCGAAGACGCGCGGCCGCGACCAGACCGCGAACGCCAGGCGTTTCGCGAGCGGTAGCCCGTTGGCCTCGACGACCCGCGCGCGCACGCGAAGAATCTGCTGCGGGAGCGGGATGTCGACCGGGCAGATCGTCGCGCAGGCGTTGCAGCTGACGCAGAGGCTCTGGGGACCCGCGACCGCGTCGAGTCCGTGATGGGCCGCGGTGTTCACGAGGCCGATCGGTCCCGAGTAGATGTACCCGAACACGTGTCCGCCGACGACCTGGTACGACGGGCACACATCCGCGCACGCCGCGCAGCGGATGCACCGCAGGACATCGCGAAAGCCGGGGTCCGCGTGCAGGGCGCTCCGGCCGTTGTCCAGGAGCACGAGGTGGATCTCGCGGTCGCCATCCACCCCGGTGATGAAGCTCGTGTAGGTCGTGATCTCCTGCGCCGTCGCGCTGCGCGCGAGCAGCCGCAGCTGCGACGCGGCATCGGCGAACGTGGGCACGAGCTTCTCCCAGCCGGCGATGACGATGAGCGTCTTCGGCACGGTGCTGACGAGGTCGCCGTTGCCTTCGTTGGTGACGAGCATCACCGTGCCGGTATCCGCGATGAGCGCGTTCGCGCCGATCATCCCCGCACCCGCGCTCACGAAGACGCGGCGAAGCTCCGCGCGCGCGAGGCGGACCATCGCCCCGATGTCATCGGGGTCGACCTCGGTGCCGGTCTCGGCGCCGAGCAGGGCCGCGACCTGCTGGCGGCTCTTGTGGATCGCCGGCATCACCATGTGGCTCGGCGTCTCGTGCGCGAGCTGCACGATCCACTCGCCGAGGTCCGTCTCCACGACCCGGATGCCGGCGGCTTCCAGATGGTGGTTCAGGAACACCTCCTCGCCGACCATCGACTTGCCCTTCGCGAACAGGGTGACGCCGCGCTCCTGGAGCAGCCGCAGCACGATGTCCCGAGCGTCGTCGGCCGTCCGCGCGTCGTGGACGACGCCACCGCGGGCGCTGAACGCCGCGGCGAACCGCGCCCGGGCCGCGGCCGGATCGGCGAGCACGCTGTCCTTCGCCGCCACCAGACGGGCTTTCGCGTCCGCGAACGAGCTGGTCGACGCGCCGAGCGCCGGACCTTCGGCCTGCAGCCGATCGAAGGCGGCGTCGCGGGTCAGCCGCCAGGCGCGCTGGAACGCGAGCAGGTTCCGCTTGAGCCTCGGGTCGGCGAGCGCGCGCCGGTAGCGCTCGCCGAACGGCGCGATCATCCGATCAGCGTCACGTGGAGCTCGCGGGGCCCGTGGACGCCGACCGTGAGCGCGCGCTCGATGTCCGCGGTCCGGCTCGGCCCGGTCATCAGCGTCACGTATGGCCGGCCGTCGCGCACGAGGGCTTCGATGCGCGCCAGCGCCTGGTCCAGGGTCGCGACCAGCTCGTCTCTCGGCACGAGGACGTACAGGCGGTCCGCGAGCAGCGCTCGGCTTCGCTCGTCGCGCGGCCAGGCGACCGCGACCGAGCCCGTCTCCGCCACGGCGAAGAGCCCGCCGGTCACGTGGTCCCCGTCGTCGGGTTGGATGCGCCGGCGAGCGGTCACCGCATCGGGCGCGTCGCTCACCGCGGCACCCGCAGCGGTGGCCTTGCGCACGAAGTGCTCGCGGAGGTCGCCGGCGATCACGAGCCGGGTTCGAACCGGTCGGTCTTCTCGTCCCAGCGGAACAGGAGCTTCGCGTCGGGCTTCCCGTTCTTGACACCTCGGATCTCGTGCACCGTGCTCACCACGCGGCGGGTCGGGCTCTCCCACTCGCCCAGCGAGCGGAGGTACACCACCAACGAGATCCGCGCGGCATGCGCGTCGGGCACGCCGCAGCCCCCGCAGATGATCGAGAAGGCCTCGTCGGGATCCGGCGCGTGCAGCGCGGTGGCGAGCGCGGTCCCCTGGGTGATGCCGTTGAAGGCCCGGCGAACGGGGTCGCCCCAGACGTAGCCGGCGGACCATGCGCCGCGGCTGATCTCGGGGACGACGAGGTACCCGCCGGTGGCCCGCTCGACGAGCGGATCGACCTCGTCGCCGTCGTAGCCGAGGGCGAGCACCGGCTTCGATTGCTCGGCGAGCGTCGCGCGCATCGTCGTGGTCTTGCCGGCGAGCCGCGGGATGGCCATGACCAGGAAGCTCTTGTGGGCCTGCACGGTCTCGCGAAGGACGTCCGCGATCTCCTGCGACATCGTGCCGTTCGCGACCTGGTCAGCCAGCCGGATCTGCCGTTCCGCCATCGCCGAAAGGGTACTCAACGGAAATGCGCTGCGCCCGCCTCGAGGGCGGGCGCAGTCGGTCAAGGTGGGAGTGGGGGAGGTGTCGTGTTGA
>JAXDLF010000069.1:0-5818 GCA_034666765.1 Chloroflexota bacterium | reverse complement strand
GAGGCGAGGCCGCCGAGCCACGCGATCCCGATCGCCGCCCGCACGCCGTAGCTCTCGGCGATGGCGGCGGCGACCAGCGCGCCGATTGGCGCCGCGCCGTGTGACAGGACGTCCAGCGTCGCGTTGACCCGGCCGAGCACCCGGTCGGGTACCGCGGTCTGGACGACGGTGTCCTGGGCGATCCACTGGATCGTGTTCGCGCCGTCGCCGAGGAGTTGCGGCAGGAACACCATCAGCGTCGCGAGGACGAGCGGACCGAACGCCAGCGGCGTCAGGACGCCGATCGCCGAGTTCGCGAGCATCATGATCAGGATCGATCGGCCGATGCCGATCCGGCGCACCACCCGGCCGGCGAACGTCGCGCCGACGAGCGAGCCGACCCCGCCGGCCGAGATCACGACGCCGAGCAACAGCGGGGTGAGCCCGAGGACCTCGAGCAGGTACAGGCTGTAGAGGGCGGCGTAGAACGAGCCGAAGAAGTGCTCGGACACCGAGCTCATCGCGATCGGGAAGACGAGCGCGTGCCGCCGGACGAACCGCAGCCCTTCGGCGATCTCGCGACCGATCGTCTGGCGCAGTTCGCCTGTCCGGGGCGTCTCGCGCGCGCGGATCGCGATGAGCGACACCGCCGACACCACGAACGAGACCGCGTCAACGAGGATCGCGACCGGCGCGCTCGCGATCTGCACGAGCGCGCCGGCGAGCCCCGGCCCGCCGACCTCGGCGACGGACGAGCTGAGGGACAGCTTCGCGTTTCCCTCGAGCAGCCGGTCGGGGCCGACGAGGGACGGCAGATACGAGTGGTACGCGGAATCGAAGAGCGTCCCGAGACAGGCCTCGAGGAACGCGACGACATAGAGCTGCTCGATTCGCAGCGTGCCGGCGGCTGCGGCGGCCGGGATCGAGAAGAGAAGCGCCGCCCGGATCACGTCGGTCCAGATGAGGACCGGCCGGCGCGGGAGCCGGTCGACCAGCGCGCCGGCCACCAGGCCGACGAGGAGGACGCCGGTCGATGCGGCCACCACCAGGTAGGCCATCTCGGCGACGCCGGCCCCCAGGGTGATGAGGGCCACCAGCCGGAGCGCCGTCCGCGTGACGACCGACCCGAACTCGGAGACGGTCTGCCCGGTCCAGAGCTTCAGGAAGTCCGCATGGCGCCACAGCGACGGAGGTGACACGGTCAGCGAGCCTATCGCGGCGGTCGGTGCGGACGCCCGCCGCTAGTCCGAGAGCATCACCGAGAACCCGTTTCGGCCGTCGTACCGCGGGCGGAACCGCTCGGCGTTGTAGTAGCGCGCGACATCGACGGTGCGCGATCCGCGACTCGGATCGGGCAGCGCGACATGCGTGTAGCGGCCGCCGCTGATCGACAGCATCCGGCCCGAGACGCCGTCGGCGATGAGGTCGACGGCGATATTCGCGAAGGTGGTGGCGACCATCTGGTCGAACGCGTCGGGGTCGCCGCTCCGAAGGTCATAGGTGAGCTGGCTCACGATCGTGTCCTCGCCGCTGCGGCGCGTGATCTCGCCGGCGAGGGCCTCGCCGATGTCGACCTTCCGGCGATGGCCGAACGCGTCCGCCTCGCCGAGCTCGCCGACCGTGCCGCCGATCCACACCGCGCCCTCGGCGACGATGACGAAGGAGTAGCGGCTCGGGTTCGACAGCTTGTCCGCGACCAGGAGCGCGATGAGCCGGTCGAGGTCGAAGGGCGCCTCGGGGATCAGGCAGCGCGCCGACGTGACGTAGGCGATGTGGAGCGCGCTGAAGCCGGCATCCCGGCCGAAGATCCGGAACACGCCGATGCGCTCGTGGGACCCGAGCGTCGTCCGCTGCCGGTTAATGAGCTCCTTGGCGCGGGTGACCGCGGTGGAGAATCCGATGCAGTACTCGGTGTCGCGGACGTCGTTGTCCATCGTCTTCGGGATCGCGGTGAGTCGCACGCCTCGCGCCGCGAGGGCGTGGGCGTATCCGATCGTGTCGTCGCCGCCGATGACGACGAGGTGATCGAGACCCAGGCCGGCGACGTTGTCGAGCACGACCGGCGTGAGGTCGTAGCGGCCGTCGGCGGTCGCGTAGCGGGGGGCATCGGCGGCGAGGTGCGGCGGCAGGCCCTCGCGCTTCATGCGGGCGGGATTCGTCCGTGAGGTGTGCAGCATCGTGCCGCCGGTGCGGTCGATCGTCCGGGTGTTCGCGCGGTCGAGCGGCACGACGTGCTCGCGGTCGAGATCGCGGCCCGGGCGGAGGTGCGTGAGGCCCTGCCATCCGCGGCGGATCCCGAGCACCTCGAAGCCGAGCTCGGTCGAGCGGTAGACGACGCTCTTGATGACCGAGTTCAGGCCCGGGACGTCTCCGCCGCCGGTAAGGATCCCGATGCGACGCGCTCCCGGCACTCCCTCGTACTCGGGGGCAATGCTAGATGACGGCGCGTGGGCCCCGGCGCGGCCCAGGGCGCATGATTGCGCCGCGCGCAGCAGCAGGCAGGGGAGGGACAGTCGCGTGGATATCGCGCTCGCGGATCAGCACATCTTCGTCCTGGACGACCGGCTCACCGCGGACGACGTCCGGCAGCGCGCGATGGATCGCCGGACCGGCGCCTTCGGCGGCGGGATCGGAGGTCTGCTCCAGCGGCCGAAGGCGGAGGAGATCGAGCTCGTGACGAGCCAGCGCCGGCTCGAGCCGTTCTGGCACGTCAGCGGCCGGGCGCTGTACGTGTACGACCGCGCGCGCGAGTACACGGTGCCGACGAGCGGCGCGGAGGTCCGCGAGGTGACCATCCGGGGGGAGACGTATCCGGTCAACGCCGCCGCCGGCCGCGGCGCGTTCGTCGTCCCCACGATGGAGCACTGCCGCGACGAGTTCCACGAGGAGCTGTACGTCGACGGCGTCAGCGGCGCGCCGGTGACCGATACGACGGCGATCCTGGTGGGGGCGCGGCAGGAAGTGACGGACCTCGCTACGGCGGCCGTGAACAACACCATCGTCGTGCCGCCCGCGCAGCACGCCTCGTCGCTCGTGCGACAGCTGATGGCCTCCATGATGAAGCCCGTGCAGGCCGACACGATCGCCGAGGAGTCGATGACCCTCGAGCACATCGACCTCTACTACCGGCCGTGGTGGGCCTTCGAATTTCACTGGAAGCCCAAGGACAAGCGCGCGGTCGTCGAGATCGACGCGCTCACCGGCCAGATGCGTCAGGGCCAGGCGCTCATGGCGAAGGTCCAGCGCATGGTCACCCGGGACAGCCTGTTCGACATCGGCGCGGACACCGTGAGCCTGCTCGTTCCCGGCGGTGGCATCGCCGTGAAGGTCGCGAAGCTGGCGATCGACCGGAACCAGAAGCAGCCGTAACCCGCCGGCTCCTTGGAGCCGCGACCCGATCAGCTCCCGGTGAGGCTGTCCTCGGTCTCGTCGACCTGCGCGTCCTCGCGCGCGACGGCGGCGCGACCGCGGCGCGCGAGCGCGTCCGCGGCAACGACCTGGGCGAAGAACTCGGCGCACTGCGTGGCCAGCTTCAGGTCGTCGTCGGCGTACTCCTCGCTCCACCGGCCGAGGATCAGGAGGCCGGACACGCCGGCGCCGTCCGGCAGCGGCGCGATGATGAGCTCACGCGTCGTGCGCCTGATCCAGGAACGGAGCGACGGACCCTTGACCCGCGAGGATTCGCCGTCGAGCGCCCGGGCCAGCCCGGCGTGGTCGCGCGGACGGGCGATCTCCAGGACGAGCGACTCGCGCGGATGGGCCGCGCGCAGGCGCAGGGAGCCACCGCCGCGCAGCAGCCAGAGCTGAGCGAGGTCGTGGCCGAGCGACTTCGCGACCACTTCGACCATGATCGGGACGCGTTCTCCGAGCTCCTCGCGCCCGAGACCGATCCGCGCCAGCTCGTACAGGGCCAGCGACTGGCGGACGGTCCGGACGTCCTCCCGAGCCCCTGCCCCCCGATTCACCTCGAGCGCCAGGACCGTGCCGACGCTTGCTGCCGTGATCGCGTCGGTCGCGCTGAAGCCACGGCCGGCGCGCAGGGCGAGCACCACGCCCTCGATGCCCTCGACCGTGGCGAGGGGCGCGACCATGATCTCGCTGGAGAGGCGCCCGTCCGCGAGCGTCATCGACGCGCGCAGCTGGACCGCGGCACCGCGTCGCGTGGCCTCGTCGCGCGCCTCCGCGACGGCCTCCTGCAGCGCGCGCGGCTCGGAGATGTTGTGCCAGTGCTCGAGGCGCAGCGGCTTCGAGGCGACGATGCCCAGGGCGTCGTACTCGCCGAGCGCGGCGAGGGCCCCGAGACGCACGTCCCATTCATCCTGCTCGCCGGCGATCGCCCGTGCGGGTTGCACCGCTGAGCCCAGCAGTCGCAGGACATCCGTGGGTGCGGCGGATTCTTGACGAACGATGCGCTCCGCAGCCGCCCGGAACGACTTCACCGGCATCTTCACCTCGCAGGCTGCTCCTCGAGTGACCTGCGGATGATCACCGAGCTCAGTGCGGACAGCATCGCCGCGTTCGAATGGCGAGTCAAACGAACGTGCTGGCGAGCGGTGTCCGCTAGGCCGTCGGGACAGCGACCGCCGGCGCGGGTCCGTCGGTCTCCGTAGCGACCGATGGCAGCGTCGCGACGAACTGGATGTGCCGGACATTCAGCATCACGACCCCGACCGGGCGCTCCGTCGTCCCTTCGACGTCGAACGCGAGCCACGCGTCGGTGAGGACGATGAACCGATCCCTGGCCTCGGAGAGCTGCCGGCGTAGCTCGACGTCGTCGAGCGGCGCGGAGGTGTGCGCGCGGCCTCGGATCCGCAGGCCCGCAAGCAGCACGAGCAGCTCGGAGGTCGTCTTGGGCACGTAGGAGTACATCCGCTTGTCGTTCGTTCGCCGTTCCGTGTCCCTCGCGATGACGAGCGCGGCTTGGTTCTTCGGGACGATCGCCACGGCGACAGGCTCGTTGGCGGCCGGGTTGCCGAACCGGCCCAGCGTGGCATTGGCGATTCGGAGGACCGAGGCGAGTGACCCGTTGAGGGCGTCGGAGAGCCGTTCCTCGCCGTGATCGAAGGTGCCGGTCACCGACCGGCCGGAGGTCAACAGGACCGTGATCTGCGTCGCCATCTCGAGCTGCTGCCGCCTCCATCCGCCCAGGGCCATTGGCTCGCGACAAGTGTGTCGACCGGCGGGCGGGGAGCCCTGCCCCGACCGGGGGGAACGGGGGCCGAGGGACAGCTCGTCGGGATGGCCGGTCCCCCGCGAGGGCTACGCCCCGAGCGCTCCGATGATCGCGCCCATGACGAGCAGCCCGACGACCGGGAAGCCGGCGACGATCAGATAGAGCTTGATCGGGCGCTCGTTGAAGAGGTTGTCGGACAGGATCGCGGGTGCCACGAATCCGAGACCGGCGTAGAGCCCGATGAGCGCCCCACCGACGACGCTCGTCGCGCCGGCGAGACCGATGATCCAATCGAGGGTGATGGCGCTGACGAGCGCGCCCACGGCGGTGATGGCGTAGAGCATCGGACTGGCGTTGCCGCTCGGTGGCGTCTTGTCGACGCGCATCGCCATCCACGGCTTCACGAAGAGCAGCGGCGAGAACCACAGCGCGCCCAGGACCATGTTGACCACGGTCGCGACGATGATGGCGATCCAGTTCATTTCGTCCTCCCGGCCTCGGCCCGGCGGCCAGGCGGGGCGAGCATACGTCCGGCCCGATCGCGGAGGGCAATAATCGACCGATGCCGCAGCTCAGCGCGACCGTCCGGGCCCGGCTCCCGGCGAGCGCCTTCGCGTACATCGACGCGAAGGGCCGGCGGCGCCTGCCGATCCACGACGCGTCGCA
>JAXDLF010000068.1:0-14991 GCA_034666765.1 Chloroflexota bacterium | reverse complement strand
AGGCGTCGATCAGCGCCGAGACGACCCGGTCGATCCACCGTCCGGCGAACCAGCCGGCGACCGCGCCGAGGGTCACGCCGATGGCCAGGCGGGCGGCGAGCACGAGGAACGCGAGGGTGAACGTGGCCTGCGCGCCGTACATCACCGTCACCCAGATGTCCCGGCCCTGGCGGTCCGATCCGAGCGGGTACCCGAAGGTGCCCGGCTCGAACGGCGCGGGGATCGACCGCGTGCCGACCTGGACGAACGTGTGCTGCCGCAGCGGGTCGACCGGGGTGAGGAAGGACGCGCCGAATCCGAGGACGAGCCAGCCGAGGAGGAGCGCCGTGCCCACGACGAGCTGCCAGCTGAGCGCGCGCCTCACGAGGCCGCCCCGGTCGCCCGGCGCGCGAAGTGGCCGGCCAGGGCGTCCAGCCCGAACCGCACGACGGCGATCGTGACGGCGAGCGAGCCGAGGAGCGTTCCGGTCGTCGCCGCGTCGAATCGGCGGATCGCCTGGAGGAGCGCGAAGCCCAGGCCCGGCCAGGTGAAGAACACCTCGACGACCGGCAGCGTCGAGAGCGCGATCGAGAGGCCGGTGGCGACCGCGCCGATGATCGGGACCGCCGCGTTCCCGAGCGCGTGACGCACGAGGATGGCCGACTCCACGAGGCCCTTCGCCCGGGCGGTGCGGATGTAGTCGAGCCCCAGCACATCCTCGGTCGCGACATACGCGAAGCTCGCGATCTGGGCGAACGGGCGTGCCGCGAGGACCAGGACCGGCACGATGAGGTGATCGTCGAGACCGAAGCCGAACGTCGGCCAGAGGCGGATGCCGTATCGCGCGTTGAGCTCGGCGCCGCCCAGGATGAGCAGGATCGCCAGGAGAAAGGAGGGGAGCGACACCGCGAGCGTCGTGATGGTGAGCAGGACGGCGCGGACGCGCGCCCGGCGCGACGCGGCCGCGAGGACGCCGACGGCGATGCCCAGGAACGCCGCGAGCCCGACCGCGAGGAGGACGAGGACCATGCTCTTCGTGTACGCGTCGAGCAGCAGCTGGCCCATGGCCCGCCGCTGCCCGCCGAGGATCGACGTCGATGTCGCCTCACCGAGCGATCCGGTCGCCAGGCTCGTGAAGTAGTCCTGGGTCCCCTCCCATGCCTGCTGCGCGATCGTCGGGAGATCGGAGCGCTCCAGCCGCGTTCGGGCCGAGACCAGCGCGACCTGCGACAGCACGATGATGAGAACGAACGTGAGGATCACGAGCACCAGCCGGATCAGCACGGCCATCGACACGCGTGCGGCCGTTCCGCGTTCCACCACGACGTCCGACCTAGAATACCGAGATGCCGGCTCCAAAGTTCTACGTCACGACGGCGATCGCGTACGTCAACGATCGCCCGGGACTGCACCACGCCTACGAGTTCACGGGTACGGACGCGCTCGCTCGGTTTCATCGTCAGCGCGGGCGGGACGTGTTCTTCCTCACCGGCACCGACGAGAACGCGCCGCGGAATGAGCGCGCCGCGAAGGAACAGGGTGTCGATACTCGGGCGCTCGTCGACAAGCACGCCGCCGAATTCAAGGCGATGGCCGACGCGTGGCACATCTCCTACGACCGATTCATCCGAACCACTGATCCCGATCACGTCAAGGGCGTCCAGGAGTTCGTCCGCCGCTGGATCGAGAACGACGACGTGTACCTCGCGACCTACGAGGGCCTCTATTGCATCAAATGCGAGGCGTTCTACGAGGAGGGCGATCTGGTGGATGGGCGCTGCCCGATCCACCCCGACGACCCTTCCAACATCCAACGCTTGAAGGAAGAGAACTACTTCTTCCGCTTGTCGAAGTACGAGCAGCGGCTGAAGGATCTCTACCGCGACAACCCCGAATTCTGCGAGCCGGAGATCAGGCGGAACGAAGTCCTCGGCTGGCTCGAGCGCGGCCTGAAGGATGTCAGCGTCTCGCGGAAGAATCTCACCTGGGGCATCCCGTTCCCGGACCACCCCGATCACGTCGTCTACGTCTGGTTCGACGCGTTGATCAACTACGCGACGGGTGTGGGGTTCGGGACGGACGAAAAGAAGTTCAAGAAGTGGTGGCCGTGCGACGTGCACGTGATCGGCAAGGACATCACCCGGTTCCACTGCATCTTCTGGCCGGCGATGCTCATGGCCGCGGGGGTGGAGCTCCCGCGGAAAGTGTTCGCGCACGGGTTTCTCAGCTACGGCGAAAGCAGGCTGTCGCGATCGAGCGGGAACATGATCGACCCGATCGCCGCGGCCAACGAATGGGGAACCGACGCGATCCGGTACCTCGTCCTGCGTGAGGCGCCGTTCGAGAAGGACTCCCCGATCAGCCCGGAGCAGTTCAACGCGCGCTTCAACGCCGATCTCGCGAACGGGCTGGGGAATCTCGTGTCTCGCACGCTGAAGATGGTCGAGACGTACTGCGAGGGTCTGGTCCCACGTTCGGGTGGTGAGGGGCAGTCCGAGATCGCGCTGCACGCCGTGGCGAATCGGGCGGTCGAAGCGCACGATGTCGCGGCGGCGAAGCTGTACTTCGCGGACGCGCTGGCCGCGATCTTCTCCCTCGTCGACGCGGCGAACAAGCACTACCAGGCGACCCAGCCCTGGATCCTCGCCAAGGACCCGGCGAACGCGGTCGCGGTCGCGGCGTCGCTCTACGCCGGGCTCGAGGCGCTGCGGATCATCGCGCACGCGCTCTGGCCGTACATGCCGAATGTGGCCGATGCGATCTGCCGCCAGCTCGGCCTCCCGTCACCGGAGGCCGCGCCGTGGCCCGACGTCGCCCGGTGGGGCCTGCTCGAGCCGGGCCGCGTCGTCCACAGCGGCCCGCCACTCTTCCCGCGGCTGGAGCGTCCTTGACCGTGGCCGCACGACACGCGCTCGTCGGTTGCTAGACGCGCACGCGCATCTCACCGACGCGCGGTTCGCCGGCGATCTCGATGCGGTGCTCGACCGCGCTCGCGCCGCCGGCCTGACCCGCATTCTCACCTGCGGCGAGGACGTGACCTCCAGCGCGGCCGCGGTGGCGATCGCGCACGCGCACCCGGAGGTCCGCGTCGCCGTGGGCGTGCATCCACATCGCGCGGCGTCGCTGGATGACGCGGCGATCGCGACGCTGCGCCGCCTCGCCGCCGATGCGCGCGTCGTCGCGATCGGCGAGATCGGCATCGATCTCTCCGGGCGCAGCGCCGCGCCCGCCGAGCAGCAGCGCGCGTTCCTGGCGCAGCTGGAGCTCGCCGCCGAGCTCGCCTTACCGGTCGTCGTGCACGTCCGTGATGCCGGCGCCGAGGTCCGGGCGCTGCTCGCGGGCCGGCAGGTGCGCGGCCAGCTCCACTGCTACAGCGAGGGGCCGGCCGAGGTCCGCGCCTGGCGCGCCCTCGGCCTGGTGCCGTCCTTCGCCGGGCCCGTGACCTACCGGGCGAACCGGGCGCTGCGCGAGGCGGCCCGCGCGGCGGACGTCCTGCTGGTCGAGACCGATTCCCCATACCTTTCGCCGGAGGGCCACCGGGGTACCCGGAACGAGCCCGCCTTCGTGGCCGTTACGTACGCCGCGATCGCCGCGGAGCGCGGCAGCGACGTGCCGGCGCTCGCCGCGGCCACCCAGACGGCGGCGGCGGCCCTGTTCGGAGGCCGCTGGTAGGGCGGGGAACCGGGGGCCGGGTGGCGACGTCTACCAACCAGCCGGGCATGCCCGGAGAAGGTAGGTAGTGATGAAGCGCCTCGGCTGGCTCCTTCCGGCGGTCCTTCTCATGGCGGCCTGCGCGACGTCCGCGGGCACCACATCCGGCGGCGGCGTGGCCAGAAGCGGCGGGCTCGGTGGGACCGATGCCGCCGCGCCGGCGCCGGCCGTGTTCGACGGCTCCGCTCCCAAGGGCAGCGAGGTCGCGAACGGCGTTCCCATCCCGCAGGCCCTCGATCCCAATCGCTCGGTGATCATGACGGCGAACATCGCGATGAAGGCGACCGACCCCTGGACGATGGCGGACCGGGCCCAGGCCGTCGCGACCGGGCTCGGTGGCGACGTCATCGGGCTGAGCCAGAGTGGCACGCAGGACCAGCGGGTCGCGAGCATGACCCTGCGGGTACCCGCTGACCGATTCAACGACGCGCTCCGCCAGCTCCGGGCGCTCGACGTCGAGGTCGTGTCCTCGAACGTCGACGGCAAGGACGTGACCGACCAGTTCGTCGACCTGAAAGCGCGCCTCGCCGCCAAGCAGAGCGAGGAGCAGCGCTACCTGTCGCTACTCACCCGGGCCACCGCGATCGACGACATCCTGAAGATCGACTCGGCCCTCTCGAACGTCCGTACCCAGATCGAGCAGCTGCAGGGCCAGGTCAACTCGATCGCGACGCGCACCCAGTTCTCGACCATCACCGTCTCGATCACCCCGTCGATCGTCCCGGTGCCGACCCCGGCGTCGTCGTGGGACCCGGCCAAGACGGTTGCCCAGGCCTTCGCCACCATGACCGCCGTGCTCCGCGGGTTCGCCGACGTCGCGATCTGGATCGTCGTGTTCGGATGGATCCCGCTCCTGGCGCTCGCCATCGCCCTGATCGCGACGCGCGGGCGGCGCACCGTCCGCACGGCCTAGCCGCTAGCCCCTTCCGGCCACCGGGTGGCTCGGAGGGACCCGGGCACGGGACGGGCAGCGCCGGTCCCGAGCCCGCGCCGCGGGACGGTCCGGCCCGGCCCGCTTGCGTGTTGCGATACGGCGCGTACGGTGGGCGGCGGTGCTCAGCTCGCTGGAGCCCATCGTCGTCCTTTCGCTCGTCGTCGGCGCCGTGGCCGCGGTCATCCTCGCCGGTGTGCTCATCGCGCTCGTGGTCTTCACGGTGCGGTATCGGGATCCACGACCCGGACTCGCGCCGCAGATCCACGGGCATCGGACCCTCGAGCTCGCATGGACCATCGCGCCGCTCGCGCTGCTGGCGATCGTGTTCGCGCTGAGCCTGGTGACGCTCGGACAGATCGGACGCGGCGCGACGTTCGGGAGCCTCGAGCCGCCGCTGCGGATCAGCGTCATCGGACATCAATGGTGGTTCGAGTTCCGCTACCCGGGCGGCGCGGTGACGGCGAACGAGGCGCACATCCCGGCCGGGGTCCCGATCGAGCTCGAGCTCAGCTCACCGGACGTGATCCACGATCTCTGGGTCCCGGAGCTCGGCGCGAAGTCGGACGTCGTGCCCGGGCAGACCAACGTGCTCCGGCTGTTCACCGCGCGAGCCGGCACGTTCTCCGGAGCGTGCGCGGAGTTCTGCGGCCTCGAGCACGCCTGGATGCGCGTGGTCGTCGTGGCCGAGCCGCGCGCCGACTTCGACCGCTGGCTGACGGCCCAGGCCGCACCCCCGGCGGTCACCGCGGGTCCCGGCGCCGACGTGTTCCGTGGCAACGTGTGCGTGGCCTGCCACGTCATCGCCGGAGTCGGTGGGACGGCGGTCGGGCCGGACCTGTCGCATGTCGGAGCCCGCCGGACGCTCGCGGGTGGCGTGCTCGCGAACACGGCGGACGCTCTCCGGGCGTGGATCGCCGACCCGCAGCGCTACAAACCCGGCGCGCTCATGCCCAAGGTGCCGCTCTCCGATGCCGACCTCGCGGCGCTGGTCGCGTACCTCGGGAGCCTCAAGTGACCGCGACGGCGATCGTACGCCGGCCCGGCGCCTTCGCGACCGCGGGCGTGCTGCGCACCGTCGACCACAAGGACATCGGCATCCTGTACGTCCTGCTCGGCGTCGCCTTCCTCGTGATCGGCGGCATCGAGGCGCTGCTGCTGCGCATCCAGCTGGCGACGCCGAACGAGCGCGTCCTCGATCCGAGCACCTACGACCAGCTCTTCACGATGCACGGCGTCACGATGATCTTCCTCGTCGCGATCCCGCTGCTGATCGGGTTCGCGAACTACGTCGTGCCCCTCCAGATCGGCGCGGAGGACGTGGCGTTCCCGCGGCTCAACGCGCTCTCGTTCTGGCTGACGCTGTTCGGCGGCGTGCTCCTGTACCTGAGCTTCGTCGCGGGCGGCGCCCCCGACGCCGGCTGGTTCGCCTACGCGCCCCTGACCGAGCCCGCGCACAGCGTCGGCAACGGGATGGACTGGTACATCTTCGGCCTCGCGGTCTCCGGGGCGGGGACGATCATCGGCGCGATCAACCTCGCGGTGACGATCCTCCTGATGCGCTGCCCGGGCATGGTCATGGGGCGCGCGCCGCTGTTCACCTGGATGATCCTGGTCACCAGCGTGCTGATCATCGGTGCGTACCCGATCCTCACCTCGGCGCTCGTGATGCTCCTGGTGGATCGCCAGCTCGGCGGGCGGTTCTTCGACCCGGCCGGCGGGGGGAACGCGACGTTGTGGCAGCACCTGTTCTGGTCGTTCGGGCATCCCGAGGTCTACATCGTCGCCCTCCCGGCGTTCGGGATGATCTCCGAGATCGTCCCGGTGTTCAGCGGCAAGCCGCTGTTCGGGTACCGCTTCGTCGCCGCCTCGGGCATCGCGATCGGGTTCCTCTCGTTCGGCGTGTGGGCCCACCACATGTTCGCGGTGGGGCTCGGTGACGCGGAGAACGCGTTCTTCTCGGCGACGAGCATGCTCATCGCGGTCCCGACCGGCGTGAAGATCTTCAATTGGCTCGCCACGATGTATCGCGGTCGCATCCGGCTCGCGATGCCGATGGTGTTCGCGATCGGATTCATCGCGACCTTCGTCGTCGGCGGACTCACCGGCGTCTCGCTCGCGGTCGTGCCCCTGGACCTGTACACGACCGACTCCTACTACGTCGTCGGCCATCTCCACTACGTCCTCTTCGGCGGGACGGTCCTGGCGGTGTTCGCGGGCCTCTATTACTGGTTCCCGAAGGTGACCGGCCGGCTGCTCGGGCACCGCCTGGGGCTTGCGCACTTCTGGCTCACCTTCGCCGGACTCACCCTCGCGTTCCTCCCGATGCACTGGCTCGGGATCCAGGGGATGCCGCGGCGCGTGTGGACCTATCCACCGGGCCTCGGCTGGGAGTGGTCGAACCTCGTCTCCACGGTCGGCGCGTTCCTCATGGCCGCCGGGGTCCTCATCCTCGCCGTGAACGTCTGGCGGAGCGTGCGCGCGGGCGAGATCGCAGGCGACGACCCGTGGGACGCGTACACGCTGGAGTGGGCCACCCCGTCGCCGCCGCCGGCGTACAACTTCGCGGCCGTGCCGAGAGTGCGCGGGAAACGGCCCCTCTGGGACCGCAAGCACCCCGACCGGATGGATCCGCCATGAGCGCGCGGGCGGGCGGGATCGCCCTGCGGCGCGACCCGAACCTCGTCGGAGTGGCGCTGTTCATCGCCTCGGAGTCGGTCTTCTTCCTGGGCGTCGTCATCGCGTACGTGACGTTCCGCGAGCAGGGTCTCGCCACCGCGAAGGCGCAGCTCGACGTCGGCCGCACGGCGATCTTCAGCGTGCTCCTCTTCGCGTCGAGCGGCACGATCGGGCTCGCGGCGGCGCGGCGGTCCCGAGCCTGGCTCGCCCTCACCGCGCTCCTCGGGGTCGCGTTCCTCGCCGGCCAGGGGCTCGAGTACGCGCGGCTCCTCGGCGCGGGCCTGCGGCCCGGCTCGGAGCTGTTCGGGACGACCTTCTTCACCCTCACCGGCCTGCACGCCGTTCACGTCCTCGTCGGCCTCGTCCTGCTCGCGACGCTGCTGGTGACGTCCGGCCTGCGGACCGGTCGAGCGGGACACGCCGCGTGGGAGGGCATCGCGATGTACTGGCACTTCGTCGACGCGGTCTGGGTCGTGGTCTTCTCGGTCGTGTACCTCGGGACGCTCATCGGATGAGCGCGCGGCATCCGGCCGGGCCATCGATCTGGCCGGTGGCGCTCGCCCTGGGCCTGTCCGTCGCCTGCGCGGGGGTGCTGACGCACTGGCTGATCCTGGCCGGCGGGGCGCTCCTGGCCGCCGTCGCCCTCGGCGGCTGGGTCGCCGACGCGGTGCGGGGCCGCTGATGGATCGGCGCACCTTCCTCTCGCGCGTCACGATCGCGCTCTCCGGCGCGATCGCGGGTCTGGTCGGCGTCCCGATCGTCGGCTACCTGATCGCGCCGCTGTTCGAGCGCGAGCCGGACGCGTACGTGCCCGTCGGCGACGCGTCGCGATTCGGCGCCGGCACCACGACCCTCGTCCAATTCGACGATCCGAGCCCGCTCGCCTGGGCCGGCCAGACCGCGAAGACCGCGCTCTGGGTCCGCGGCGTGTCCGCGACGAGCTTCCAGGTCTTCAACGTGAACTGCACGCATCTGGGCTGCCCGGTCGATTGGCGCGCGGGCGCCAACCTGTTCCTCTGTCCGTGCCACGGCGGCGTCTACTACGAGGACGGCACCGTGGCCGGCGGCCCGCCGCCGCGCCGCCTCTTCGAGCGCGAGTGGCGCGTCTCCGGGGGAGTGCTGTTCGTCAAGACGCAGCGCCTCCCGACGCCGGGCGGCTCGTCGCCGTGACCCGCGTGCTGCGCGCCATCGGGCGCTGGATCGGCCTGCGCTTCGAGCTCGAGGATTCGGTCGGCGCCGTCATCACGCATCCGGTCCCCGCGTCGCTCGAGGGCCGGGTCGGCTGGTGGTACGTCTTCGGGAGCGCGACCCTCACGATGTTCATCGTCCAGGTGGTCACCGGCGTCGGGCTCGCGATGACCTACGTGCCGGCACCGAACAGCGCGTACGACTCGCTCCAGTTCATCAGCACCCAGGCCACGCTCGGCGGCGTGGTCCGCGGCATCCATTACTTCGGAGCCGGCGCCATGGTCGTGCTCGTGCTCGTCCACATGACCCAGGTGTTCCTGTTCGGCTCCTACAAGTTCCCCCGCGAGGCCAACTGGATGAGCGGCTCGCTGCTGCTGCTGCTGACCTTCGCCATGGCCTTCACCGGCCAGCTGCTGCGCTGGGACCAGGACGCGTTCTGGTCGATCGTGGTGGCCGCGGAGCAGGCCGCGCGGGCACCGATCGTCGGCGGCTTCCTCGCGACGCTCGTGGTCGCCGGGCAGAACGTGGGTGGCGCGACGCTGACCCGCTTCTACGCCACGCACGTGTTCCTCATCCCGGCCGCGATCGTCGGGCTGCTGGGCGTGCACCTCTACCTCGTGATCAAGCGCGGGATCAGCGAGCCGCCCGTGCCGGGCGAGCGGGTGAACCCGCGCACGTACCTCGCCCGCTACAGGGAGCTGCTCGCGCGGGGCATCCCGTTCTACCCCGATGCGGCGGTGCGCGACGCGGTCGTCTCGTTCGTGGCGGTGGTCGTCGTCATCGCGCTCGCGGTCGTCGCCGGCGCGCCGATGCTCGGGAAGCCCCCCGACCCGACGATCATCGTCGCCGACCCGCGGCCGGACTGGTACTTCATCGGCTACTTCGCGCTGCTCGCGATCATCCCGAAGGGGCTCGAGTCGGTGGTCATCATCGGGCTGCCCGCGCTCGCGTTCGGATTCCTGTTCCTGCTCCCGCTCATCCGGCCCCGCGGCGAGCGCCACGTCTCGCGGCGCCCGATGGCCGTCGCCGCGGTCGGGCTGGGAGTGCTCGTCTACGGCGCACTCACGTTCGCCGGGTTCGCCTCGCCCTGGGTGCCCGTGTCGACCGAGGGCGCGTCGCTCCCGCCGGCGGTGCTGTCGGGGCTGACCGCGTCGGAGGCCGCGGGGGCGCGGCTCTTCATCGAGACGGACTGCTTCGCCTGCCATCAGGTCGGCGGCGCGGGCGGCCGGCGGGGCCCGGATCTGAGCGCCGTCGGCGCACGCCTCACCCGGGATCAGCTCGTGACGGTCATCCTCGGCGGAAAGGGCCAGTCGATGCCGTCGTTCGCGAGCGCGCTCACCCCGGCGGAGCTGGCCGACCTGGTCGCGTTCCTCGGAACGCGCCGGTAGGCCGGCATGAGCGCTGGCTAGCCGCCGAGCGTGGCGAGCGGGTCGATCGCCTCGCCATTCCTGTAGACCGCCCAGTGCAGGTGGTAGCCCGTCGTGAGGCCGGTGAGGCCGACCATGCCGACGCGGCCCCCGGCCTCGACGATGTCACCGGCCTTGACGGTCGGCCCGAGGGTGCCATCCAGCAGGTGCGCGTAGAGCGAGACCAGTCCGTTGTCATGGGCCAGGACGACGACCACGGCCCCGTCGCCCATCCGGCCGGCGAACACGACGCGACCGCGCGCGGAGGCCAGGACGGCGGTCCCGGCGGGAGCGACGATGTCGACGCCCTCGTGGAAGTGCGGGTAGAGCACGCCCTTGTACATCTGCGTCGGCTCGAGGCCGAGCGTCGTCGGGCCGAACGGCTGGCTGACCGCGCCGGCCAGCGGCCGCAGCCAGGTGGGCGCGGGCGCCGCGGGTGTCGCGCCTCGCTCGAGCAGCCGGGTCTCGGCAGCCGTCGTGGACGCGATCTCGGCGCGCAGCGCACCGAGCGCCGGCCCGTCGCTCACGTTGGGCTCGCTGCGGACGAGACCACCGCGGACTCGCGGATCGGAGACCGCCGCGAGCGCCGATTTGGCCAGGTCGGCCTCGGCGCGGGTCGCGACGAGCTGCGCGTACATCGTGGTCTGGTCCGCCGCGACCGCGGCGGCGGTCGCGATCAGCGCCTCGTACGTGGCGAAGGTGCGGGGGACCGCGCGGGAAAGGGGGATGGCTCGCGCCGGGGTCGAGCTCCCGTCGTCGGCAGCCGCCGGCGCGCCGAGGGCGAGCAGCAGCACGGCCGCCGTGACACATGCGTAGAGGGCCCGTAGCCGGGCGGTGTGGATGGTCATCCCTTCCCGCTTCGAACTCTGGCGGTGTCCGCTCGGTCAGCGGCGGTTCGGTGACCCTCCGTGCAACAGGCCAAGGGCCCGTATTCCCGGTGAGCGACCGACCGTGCGAATTCCCGCGCGGAATCGCGAAACACGTCCGTCTGCGGGACGGCGGCTAGTGCGGTTGAGGGTGGGTGGCCACCGTACGGGGCAACTCGTTCGGCTGCCCGCCGAGACGCGGTTGATCCCGACTGCGCCGTCGCTCGGCCGCCCTATCCTGCGCCTCGTGGCCGACGACGTTCGCATCCGTCCGATGACCGAGCTCGACATCGAGGGCATCACGCGCATCGACGAGCGCATCACGAAGACGTACCGGCCCGAGGTCTGGGAGCGACGCGTCGGCTACTACATCCGCCGGGACGCGGACGCCTCGCAGGTCGCCGAGGTCGCGGGGGCCGTTGCCGGGTTCATGATGGGTGAGGTCCGCGGCGGGGAGTTCGGCCTCGAGGAGCCGACCGGCTGGATCGAGTTCTTCGGGGTCGATCCGGAGGCGCGCGGGCGCGACCTCGGCCGCAAGCTCATCGACGCGCTGCTCGCGCATTTCCGGTCCCAGGGCGCCCACATCGCGCGCACGATGGTCGCCGCGTCCGACCAGGACATCGCCGGCTTCCTCAAGGCGATGCAGTTCACGCCGGCCGCGCTCACCGCGCTCGAGAAGCGGCTGTAGCGGTGCCGCGCTCGGCACGGCGGGCGCCGGCGAAGTCGATCAAGCCGAAGCGTCCCGACGGCCGCACGCTGCGGGGCCGGCCGCGCGCGGCCGGCGCACCGCCCCGCTCCGTGTTGCGGCGGCAGGCGATCCTCGACGCCGGCGCGCTCCTCATGCAGCAGCGGGGGTTCGCCGGAACGACCGTCGAGGACGTCACCGATCAACTCGACCTCACGAAGGCGGCCTTCTACTACTACGTCGAGAACAAGGAGGAGCTGCTCTTCCAGATCTCGACCCAGACGCTCGCGCTGGCCGAAACGAGCATCTCCGCCATCGAGCGATCGGGCAGCCCGCCCGACCGGAAGCTCGAGCAGATGGTCGACTCGTTCGTGCGCCTGGTGGCCGACCGGCCGGCCTTCTTCAGCGTCTATTTCCAGGAGAAGGGCCACCTGGGGGCCGACCACCTGAAGGCCGTCACGCGTGTCGAGCGCAAGATCGCGGGCGCGCTCGAGCGCGTGCTGCGGGATGGCGTGGCCGCGGGCGCGCTGCGCGCCACGGACCCGGCCGTCGCGGCGTTCGGGATCCTCGGGATGTGCTTCTGGGTCTACAAGTGGTTCCGGCCGGATGGCCGCGCCACCGTGGACGACGTGTCGGCGGCCTTCCAGGCCCTTGCCCTGGGTGGCCTGCGGGCCGCACCGGCGCGGGGGAGTAAACTGACTAACTAGTTAGTACGGACCGGGAGGAGCCAGATGGCCGATCAGCAACACCAGCTCCCGCCGCAGTACCACGGAGCGGTCGTGCACTGGCAGCGTCACAACTTCCCGGATTACCCCCGGCTCGAAGAGCAATGGGACACGTACTTCCCGAAGGACGACGCGTTCTGCCTCTGCGCGCGGATCCAGCAGAACATGCCCGATCGGATCGAGGTCGGCGACCGCGCCGGCCAGCCGAAGGCCGTCGTCCCGAAAGAGCTCGACCCGAAGGCGGCCGAGGAGCTTCTGGCGATCATCCGGGCCCAGGCCTCGACGGAGTTCGGCTCGATCCAGCAGCACCAGGCGACCCTCGCCCGCGCGAGCGACCCGCAGGACCAGGCCTGGGTGCTCCGGGTCATGGCCGAGGAGCTCCGCCACGGCTACCAGATGATCCATCTGCTGACGAGCGCCGACTGGTCGCCGGTGACCGACACGAAACCCCAGGACATGGTCGAAGAGATCCTCTCGATGAAGACCGGCTCGCACGTCCTCGCGGCCTTCAACCTCGAGTACGACAGCTTCGTGGACAACGTCGTGTTCGCCGCGTTCATCGACCGGGTGGGGAAGTACCAGCTCACGATGCAGAAGGTGAACGCGTACAAGCCGATGGCCGCGTCGATGCCGCCGATGCTCCGCGAGGAGGCGTTCCACCTGGCCGCGGGGGTCATCCCGATGCGCCGCTGGGCCGAGGCCGCCGCGAAGCCCGAGGCGCTCATCACGATGCCGGCGCTGCAGAAGGCCGTGAACAAGTGGTTCGGCCGGGGTCTCGAGATGTTCGGGGACGAGCGCGGGGGCAAGACCGCCGTGAAGCTCGGGCTCAAGGACAAGACGAACCGTGTCGCGCAGGACGAGTACATCGCCGAGGTCGAGAAGATGCTCGACGACATCAACCAGCGGCACGTCCGCGGGCGGTTCCCGCAGCTGTCGCGCGAGGATGCCGACCGGCTCTACGCGCGCGTGAAAGCCGACCGCTCGACGATCGACGGCCTGTCGTGGGACGAGGACCTGCTGAAGCTCCCGCATCCCGGGTTCTTCCGCCGCCGCGGCGAGTATGCCTTCGAGCTCGTCGGCGTCGACGGCAACACCTTCGATGACGTCGAGCGGTACATCGAGCACGTCCGCGATCACCTGCCCGAGGCGTACCTCGCGTCGGTCGACGTGAAGCACTGGGCCGATCTCCAGCGCGGCGTCGCGGGCGGGACGGTGCCCCTCGAGAACGCCCTCCGGTCGATGCCGCGGCTCGCGCGCGTCGGCGGGGCCTGCCCCTGCGCGAACTCCGTCCGCTGGGTGCTCGACGTCGAGGTACCCGCGAGCGGCGGCCAGGAGACCCGGCTCCACCCCTGACCCGACCGCGCTGGACTTTCAGTCGCGAGCGCGTACCGTCCTACTACGACTATGTAGGAGGACTGCGATGATCCGCCGGCATTCCATACCCGTCGACCGCCGGCGGGTGCTCCGCCTCGGATTCGCCGGCGCGCTGTCCCTCGCCGGCGCCGAGGTGCTCGCGTCCGTCGTCCCGTTCATGGAGGTCCGCAAGATCGTGGGGCTGGGCACACCCGTGAACGCCGGCCCGAAGTCCGCGGTGCTCTCGATGTTCAGGGCGACCAACGACGCGCCGATCCTGTTCCGGACGGGCCACTTCTTCCTGCTCCACCCGCCGGGCGGCATCGTCGCCGCGTACCGGAAGTGCACCCACCTCGGCTGCGCGGTCCCGTGGTCGGCGCGGGAGGATCTCTTTCACTGCCCGTGCCACCAATCGAAGTACGACAAGCACACCGCCGTCGTGCTGGACGGCCCCGCGCCGAAGCCGCTGCAGCTGTTCCATCTCAGCGAGACCGCGGACGGCCTCGTGGTCGACACGAACCCGCTCACCGTGATCGACCGCCCGCAGAACCGCTGGGATCCGGCGGTCATCGAGGTCACCGACTAGCGCCGGGCGAGCTCCGCCAATCCCAGCGCGGCCGCGGTCGCGAGCTGCGCCACCTCGCCGCCCCGCAGCCTGGCGATGGCCTCGCTGAAGGGCATGATCAGGAGCTCCTGCTCCTCGTGATCGCCGCTCTCGGGCTCGCGCACCTTGCGCGCGCCCGTGGCGAGGAACGCGTGCATCTTGCCCGAGCCGTAAGTCCCGTCGACGACGTAGCCGCCGAGCGGGATCCACTCGGTGGCCTCGTGCCCGGTCTCCTCCAGCAGCTCGCGCTTGGCGCCGGCGAGCGGCTCCTCGCCCTGCTCGAGGTACCCGGCCGGCAGGGACAGCGACACCGCGCCGACGCCGAGCTTGAACGAGCGGGCCAGGATCGTGCGGCCGCCGTCGAGGATCGGCACGACGATCGCGAACGAGCGCATCGTGATCCAGTTGAAGTCGCGCAGGATCTCGCCACCCGGGAGCTCGACATCCTGCGCGCCCACGGTGAACCATGGCGGGCGCTCGAGGAGGACGCGGCGCGACAGGATCCGCCAGGGCTTCACGAGACCCGGTACGTGTCCAATTTCTTCCGGTCGACGGCAAGCCCCATGCCCGGTGTCGTCGGAAGCGCGAGCATGCCGCCCTTCGGCTGCGGCAATGGCTCCTCGAAGATCTCCGCGAGCGGATTGTCCACCCACATCCACTCGAGGCGGGCGAGATTGGGGACCGCCGCGGCCAGATGGAGCGACGCGAGCTGCGCCAGGCCGCAGGAGAACCCGGTGTGCGGGGCGTACTTCACGTTGTGCGCGTGCACGAGCGCGCCGAGCCGCTTCGCGGCGGTGAACCCGCCGATGCGCGCGACGTCGGGCTGGACGATGTCGATCGCCCGCCGCTGGAGGAGCTCGCGGA
>JAXDLF010000067.1:0-5996 GCA_034666765.1 Chloroflexota bacterium | reverse complement strand
GTGGACGGCGTGGTGCCGGCCTACGGGTACTGGGACGGTGAGGTCACCTGCGCGCCGGCCGCCAACGTGGTCGCGTCCAAGATCCACGACGTCGTCGCGGCGTTCCGGTCTCCATCCCCCGCGAGCCTGAAGTACGTCGTCCTCGTCGGCTCGGACCACGTGATCCCGTACCAGCGCGTCCCCGACCACGCCGAGCTGATGAACGAGGACCTGTTCGACGTTCCGGTGAAGGACCCGAGCGTCAGCCTGGCGCAGCTCGCGCGCGGCTACGTGCCGACGCAGGACTACTACGGCAGCTTCCAGTCGATCCGCCGATTCGACCACGACCTGCAGGTGCCGGACGTGGCCGTCGGGCGTCTCGTCGAGTCGGTGGAGGACATCAACGGCTACCTCGACGCGTACACGCCGCTCAGCGGCGGCGTCGTCACGCTGGCGCCGAGCAGCCCCGGCCTGGCCACCGGCTACTCGTTCCTCACCGACCTGGCCGACTTCATGAAGACGAATCTCGACGGCGCCGGCCTCTCCACGCAGGTCCTGAAGGATCCGCCGACCGCGTGGTCCGCGGACGACCTGCGGACGAAGCTCGGCTTGCCGATCGCCGGATCGACGACACCACCGGCCACGCATTTCGGGGTCATCTCGCTGAATGGGCACTTCTCGCCGAACGAGATCCTGGCGGCGGACTACGCGTCGACGATCAACGCCAGCGAGATCGCGGGCCTCGCGCCGACGGATCCCCGATTCATCAACACGCTGATCCTGTCCGTCGGCTGCCACTCCGGGTACAACGTCGTGCTCGCGGACGCGGTCAGTGGCCGCACCCAGGAGCTGGACTTCGCCCAGTCGTTCGCGCAGCACGGCGCGACCCTGGTCGCGCCGACGACCTTCGGCTACGGCGACACCGACTTCGTCGGCTACACCGAACGCCTCCTGGCGAACGTGGCGCTCGAGCTCCGCTACGGGTCCAACGCCGACAGCACCGGTGCCGTGCCGATCGGCGGCGCGCTCGTGCGCGCCAAGCGGACCTATCTCGACCAGATCGTGTCGCTGAGCGGCGCGGACGAGAAGGCCCTGAGCTCGCTGACCGTGTTCGGGCTGCCGATGCTGAGCTACAACCTTCCGACCGGCCCCGGCAACCGGCTCGTCCGGCCCGGTTCGACCCCGCCGCTCACGCTCGTCGCCGGTCCCGCCGGCCTGTCGACGGCCGACGTGACGCCGCCCTACTCCCTGCACCTCAACACCAAGACGCTCACGACGGTCAACCCGAATGGGACCACCGGACCGACGGTGACCGAGTCGTACTACGACGCGAACGGCGACGTCCTGGCGATCCCGTTCCGGCCGGTGCTGCCGCGGGTCACGCAGAGCCTCGCCTCGGCGACGGCCAACGCGCAGCCGCGCGGCGCGGTCCTGCTCTCGGCAACCTACTTCGACACGGCCGGATTCCAGCCGCTCGTGGACGTGCCGGCCACCGAGATCCCCGGGCTCCACCCGGCCTTCGTCACCGGCGTGTTCTCGCCGCAGCCGCAATTCACCTTGAACACGGTCAACGCGCCGCCGAAGCTCATGCTCGTGCCGTTCCAGTACCGCTCCACCGGGACCGGACCGACCGGCACCGGGCGCGTCTACGCCGTCCGGAGCGGACCGCCGGCCAACCCGGTGCTGACGCCGTCGATGAACCTCCGCGTGTACTACTCGACCAGCACGGATGCGGCGCTGACCCTCGCGGGACCGCCGGCGATCCTCTCCACGACGATGACGACGACCGACGGCGCCTCGCCCAGCTCGCTGGTGCATGTCGAGGTCACGGTCGCCGGCTCGACGACGAACGCCCTCGCCGATCTCTTCGTGACGTTCACCGCCGAGAACACCGCTCCGGCGAGCTCGTTCTACGGGCAGTGGGCCTCGTGCAGCCTCGTGACCGGCACGGTCACCGGAGCGGCGGCCGGGACCTGCGCGAACACGTCATTCGAGGACCTCTCGAACGGATCGACGCAGAGCTTCGTCCGCCGCTACAAGGCGGACCTCACCACCGGCGGCGGGCTGCCCGGCGCGCTGCGGCTGATGGTGCAGGCGGTGGGCGCCTCCGGCGCGGCCGCGCTCGACAACGCCGCCGGCGCGTACTTCCGCGTGACCCCGGCGGTCGCGGTGCCCAAGACCGTGACGAAGCTGGCGCTGGCCAACGCGGCGAGCACGGTCGCGTACGGCTCCGTGGTGCACGCGTCCGCGAAGCTCACCGATGCCGCCGACGTGCCGCTCGGGCTGCTGCCGGTCACCCTCCAGCTCGGCTCGGCGACCGCGCTCGCGGTGACCGATAGCGCCGGCAACGTCTCCGCGGATCTGGTCGTCGGCGACAATCCCCGCACGGCGCCGTACAACCTGACGGCGGCGTTCGCGGAAGATGACACGCACCTGGGCGCGACCGCGCCGGCGGTGCCGACAACGGTCGTGCGGGCGTCGACGCAGCTCCAGGTCACCGGGCACCTGCAGTACGGGGACCGGGGCTTCATCGGGACGCTTCGCGCCGGAAGCGCGCTCTTGAACGAGCAGCGCATCGTCATCGACGTCGCGGCGGTGCCCGGCAATCCGGCTCACACGTTCACCCGGAACACCGATGGCTTCGGCCGCATCTTCGTGGACACCGTCCGCGACAACGTGCCGACGGCGGCGCTGACGCTCACCTACGCGGGGAACGCCCGCTACATCGGCGCCGCCGCCACGGACACGCCGGTGTTCGACCCGGCGAAGGGCGGGGTCGCCGCGGGCGGCTCCGTGCCGGCGCCGAACAACCAGAAAGCGACGTTCGCCTTCGGCATCAAGTACTTGAGCCCGCCGACGGTCACGGCGGCCAACACGTCCGGTGGGACGCTCGTCGCCGGCACGTATCGGCTGGGCTACAGCTACGCCCTCGGCTCGAACAACGAGACGGCGATCGGCGCCGCCGCTGCGGTGACCCTCGCCGGCAGCAACCGAGCCATCGCCGTGGCTCGGATCACCGGCGTGCCCCAGGGCATCAACGCGCTGCGGTTCTACTTCACCGCGGCGCCCGCGGGGAAGCCGACCGGATTCGTCATCCAGCGTCCGGTCCAGTCGGGCGCGGTCGCGGCGTTCACGATCCTCGCCGGGCCGACCGTCTCGGCGCCGGCGGCGACCGCTCCAACGGGCCTGCTCGGGCTCCGGGTCACCGACAACGCGACCCGGGCGGTGAAGGCCACCTTCGTCGCGGCGGGCGGCTTCGACTGGCTCGTCATCACGGGCTCACCGCCGAGTCACGCGGTCTTCGAAGGGACCGGCACCTACGTCGACGCGACCGGCTCGAGCAAACGGCACTACCGCGTCACCGTCGACAAGCCCGCGAACACCTTCGAGATCCGGATCGATGACCCGGCTCACCCGGCCACGCCGATCGTGTTCGGCGGGACCGTGACCCCATTGCCGCTCGACGACGACCCGGGCAGAAGCGGGATCGTCTTCCGCTAGACCTCGGCGCCGAGGCGGGCAAGGGCCGCTTCGGTACGCGCGAGCTCCGCGTTCTCTCCCAACGCGAGCAGGGTCGTCTTGCTCTCCGCGAGGAGCGCGCGCGCCGATTCGCGGTCGCCGCGCGCGAGCGCGATCTCACCCGCGACGCGCAAGGTCATCGCCTCCTGGTGACGGACCTTCGCGGCCCGGGCGAACTCGAGGGATCGTTCGGCGGCGCGCGCGGCAGGCTCGAGCTCCGCGAGCGCGAGCTCGGCGGAGGCGAGGAATCGATACAGGTCGGGGAGGTACGTCGTGCTGCCGACCGTCGCGAAGAGCCGCTCGGCCTCCAGCAGCTCATCGCGGCCCCGCTCCGGCTCTCCGGCGTCCGCATGGGCCGCACCGAGGCCCGTCAGGGCGAGCGCGAGCCCGGCCGCGTCCCCGGTGGAGCGCGAGATGGCGACCGATCGCTCGAACGCCGGCACCGCCTCGGCGACGTTCCCCTTGATGCGCTCGACCTCGCCCACGTTGTTGTGGATCAGGGCGATGCACCAGGGATCACCGATGCGCTGATAGAGGGCGAGAGCCGCCGCGAACTCGCCCAACGCGGCATCCCACTGGCCCAGCCGGCAGTACGCGTCGCCGAGGTTGAGGCGCACGCCGGCGATCGCCGGCAGGTCCTCACGCCGCTCGCTGATGGCGCGGCTCCGCTGGTATTGGAGCTCCGCGTCGCGGGGATCGCCGGCGAACAGGGAGATGTTGCCCAGCTGCTTGAGCCCGTCGGCGAGCACATCGTCGGCGCCGAGCGCGGTCGCCTCGTCGACGGCCTTGGTGAGCGCGTCGCGCGCCGCCGCGTAGTCGCCGCGCCGCCACTGCAGCTGGCCGATCTGCGCGGTGATGCGCGCCGTCTCCAGCGTCGCGGAGTGGCCGGCCGCGCCCAGGCCGGTCGAGTACGACTCCAGCGCCTCGGCGAACGCGCCTTTCAACACGAGGGTCATGCCGATCTTGCGATGGCACCGCGCCGCGGAGTCGTCGGAGAGGGCCCCACCGCGCTCGAGCGCGGCCCTGAAGCTCTCGATCGCGGCGTCGTACTTTCCGGTGAGCGAGCTCACCTCGCCGATCCGCTCGAGGATCGCGCTCGCGTCGAGCGAACCGGTCCCGTCGCGGCTTCGGCGCAGCGCCGAGGTGAACGCCTTCGTGGCGTCGTCGTTCGCGAAGAGCGACTTCGCGCGGTCACCCGCACGCACCAGCCAGACGAGGGCCTTCTCGTCGTTGTCGCTGCGGTCGTAGTGGAACGCGAGCGTGTCGGTGAACTCCTCGGCGCGCTCGGCGTACAGCTCCTCGATCGCCACCCCGACCGACCCGTGCGCGACCCGCCGCTGCGAGCCGAGCTGGCTGCCGTAGATGACCTCCTGGACCAGCGCGTGGTGGAAGGCGTAGGTCGGCTCCGGCGACTTCTCCCGCGGCTCGATGAAGCCCTGCTCCTCGAGGGTCACGAGCGACGTCTCCAGGGGGTCGCCCGGTGTCACTCGAGCGAGCACGCGCAGCCAGAACGACCGCCCGATCACCGAGGCGCGCTGCGCGACCCGCCGCGGAGTCCCGTCGAGCGCGTCGAACCGCGCCTGCAGCAGCTCCTGGACGGTCGCGGGCACCGTCGTGTGGCCGCTCGCGAGCGAACGCACGACCTCCTCGATGAAGAACGGATTGCCGCCGGCGCGCTCGAGGATCAGCGCCCGCGCGCGCTCGTCCAGTGGTGCCGTGGCGACGTGGTCGATGAGCTCGCCGGCGCGCTGGGCGTCGAAGGGCTCGAGGTCGATCCGGATGGCCTGCCACGGAGCGTCATCGACGCCGCGACCGGTGGTCAGGAGCAGCACCCGCTGTCCGGCGACGTCCTTGGCGAGATCGCCGAGCAGCGAGGCGGAGGCCTGGTCGATCCAATGCAGGTCCTCGCAGGCCACGACGACCGTCTCGCCGGCGGCCCGCTGGACCAGCAGCTGCCGCAGCACGACGGCGAGCAGGCCGCGCTTGCGCTCGGGATCGAGGACCGATCGCTCGTCGTAGCCCAGGACCTCGAGCACCAGGCTCGCGGCACCTTCCTCCAACGGGAGCGCGAGCGCCGCGAGGGACACCTCGAGCTGCGTGCGTGCCGTCGCCGCATCGGCGGTGGCCGCGATGCGCATGATGCGGCGCAGCAGGTCGGCGACGAGGGCATACGGTGTCGCGGTCTCATACGAGCTGCAGCGCGCTCGCACCCGGCTGGTCGTACCGGGAACGCCCGCGAGGAACTCGGCCAGGACGCGCGACTTGCCGACGCCGGCCTCGCCCGAGAGGTGGACGGCCTCTCCCTGACCGCCCGCCGCCCGCCGATACAGCTCGAAGAGTCGCGCCAGCTCGGCGCCGCGTCCGACGAGTGTCGCGCCACCGCGCGGCGCGGACCGGCGCTCCGGTCCGACGACGCGATAGGCGGGCACCGGCCGGGCCTTGCCCTTCAACGTCAGCGGCGGGACCGCTTCGTAGACGAACGCGTTCAGCGCGAGCGC
>JAXDLF010000066.1:0-7329 GCA_034666765.1 Chloroflexota bacterium | reverse complement strand
CCGCTCGCGTCGGTGAGGACCTCGACCGGGGACGCGAGGTAGACGAACTCCATGCCCTCCCGGGCGGTCTCGCCGAGCTCCTCTTCGTCCACGACCATCTCGTCGCGGCTCCGGCGGTAGACGATGTAGATGTCCTCGGCGCCGAGGCGCCATGACGTCGACGCGCAGTCCATCGCGGTGTAGCCGCCGCCGAGCACGACCACCCGCTTCCCCACCTCGACCGGCCGGCCGCGGTAGGCGCGCTCGAGGAACACGATGCCGGCCATGACGCCCGGGCTGTCCTCGCCGGGGATCCCGATGTAGGTCGGCTCGAAGCAGCCGGCGGTCACGAGGACCGCGTCGAAGCGCTCGTGCAGCTCGCGCAGCTTGATGTCGCGCCCGACGTAGGTCGACATCTTGAGCTCGACGTTCTCGTTCACGATCCCGGCGATGTCGCGGTCGATCACCTCGCGCGGGAGCCGGAACGGCGGCACCCCGGCGAGCGTCGTCCCGCCGGCCTGGTCGAGGGCGTCGTACACGGTGACGCCGAAGCCGAGCTTGGCCAGATCGCTCGCCGCCGACAGGCCCGCGCAGCCCGCGCCGACGATCGCGACCTTCTTCGCCGGCGGGCCGTAGACCGGCGGCGCCGGCTGCCGGTACGCCTTGCCGTCCACGGTGATGTTGTCGTGGCTCCAGTCGGAGAGGAACTTCTTGACGTAGCGGATGGAGAGCGGCTTATCGACCTCTTTGCGCCGGCAGGCCGTCTCGCACGGGGCGGCGCACACGCTGCCGCAGATGCTCGCCATGGGGTTCGGATCGAGTGCCAGCTCCCAGGCCTTCTCGAATTCGCCGGCCGCGGCGAGGTTGAGGTAGCCCCGGCAGTTCGTCCGGACGGGGCAGGCCTCCTGGCACGGGATGTTGTCCTGATACCAGCCGGGGCCGACCTCCACCACCTGGTAAAGCTCTCTCACGCCATAGTCATGCTACGGATGCGTAGTGGGGTGTCAAAAGACCGACCGGTCATCGAGCGCAAGACGCGCTACGACGGCTCCGCGCAGGACTTCGCCTGCCGCATCCTCGCGCTGGAGCCGGGGAAACGGGCCGTCATCCGTTATGACTTCGCGCGCGAGTGGACCGTCAACGGCATCGCGCTGCCGAAGGGCGGCTTCACCGCGGGACACTTCTGGATCGATCGCCCGTACAACGTCTACCACTGGCTCGACCCGGCCGAACGCACCCTCGGCTTCTACTTCAACGTCGGTCACACCGACGTCATCAGCGAATCGACCGTCGCCTGGCGGGACCTCATCATCGACGTCGTCGTGACCCCGGACGGGAAGATCGACATCCTCGACGAGGACGAGCTCCCGCCGGACCTGCCCGCCGAGCATCGCGGCACGATCGCCCGGGCCCTCGAGCAGATCGTGACGAACCCCAAGCGCCTGGTGGCCGAGATCGAGCGCGAGACGCGCGACCTCCTTTGACCGGGGCTCGGCCGGGGCCGGCGAAGCCGGGCCCACCCGCACGACCTAGGTTTCGCTGATGTCGTCGTTCCTCACCGGCCTGGTCGCCGGCTTCGCCATCGCGATGCCGCCCGGCGCGGTGACCTCGCTGATCGTCCGGATCGGGCTGCAGCGCGGATTCCGGCCCGCGCTCGCCGCGGGCTGGGGCACCGCCACGGTGGACGGCGGGTACTGCGTGATCGCGGTCCTCGCGGGCGCGGCCATCGTGCCGCTGCTCGGTGCGATCGACCCGCCCCTCCGCGTCGTCACCGGCGTCGTCCTCATCGGCCTCGGCATCCGCGGCATGCTGCAGGCCCGAGGCGAACCGGTGGCCACGGGTGCGCCGGACGGACGCGACCTGGTCGCGACGTACGTACGGTTCGTCGCCATCACGATGGTGAACCCCGCCACGCTGGCCTACTTCGTCGCGATCGCGCTCGGGTTCGCGGGCGCGGTGCTGAACGACGCCCTCGCGTTCGTCGTCGGGGTGTTCGCCGCGTCGTTGACCTGGCACGCGATCCTCGCGGTCCTCAGCGGCTCGCTGCACGGGCGATTGAGCCCGAACGCGCGCGCGGTGCTCGCGATCGGGGCGAACGGCGTGGTGATCGCGCTGGGCCTGCGGATCCTGGCCCAGGTGCTCGCGGGCTAGCGCGCCTCCTGCGCCGGCGGGATCGCGATGTAGCTCAGCAGCAGGCCGACGACGCCGCAGAGCACGATCGCGCCCGAGACGAACGTGAACGACCAGGCGAGCGGACCGCGCACGGAGGCCACGGCGACGAAGTAGAGCGCCCAGAAGACCGCCGGCACGAGCGCGGCGACCGCGCGCAGGGCCACGGGCCGGGCCGCGGACGGCCGCAGGACCCGCAGCAGGACCTCGCCGACCAGACCTGCCCCGAGCGCGACGCCGATGAACGTGAGGATGATCTCGGTCGGGCCGCGGCTGTGCATGAGGTTCATCGCGACGGCGTTGAGCCCGAGCAGCACGGTCAGGGCACCTCCGGGAAGGACCGTGCGCCGGAGCATCACGAGGAGGATGCCGGCCAGGAGCGCGCTGAACACGAACATGCCGAGGAGCCCATGGAACATCGTGTCCGCGCTCAGGCTGGTGAAGCGCGCGCCGAGCAGCGGGGCATATGGGTCGGCGTAGAGCGTGAAGAACGTCAGCAGTGAGAAGAACAGGGTGAGCGAGAGGACCATCGGCAGTCGGTCGAAGAGCGACCGGGAACGGTCACGGCGATAGAGGTCGGCGCGGAGCGGGCCGGTCGCGAGGAGCGCACCGCCGAGCGCGAGCAGCAGATGGGTGGGGCTGAGCAGCGCGTCGTTGCCGACCTCGACGCCGAACGCGACGTGCCAGGCCATGTCGAGCCCGCCCCCGATGGCGAACACGAGCGCGCCGACGAGCGAGGCCTCGTACCCGCGCGGGATGGCCGCTCGCCAGGTCACGCTCCCGGGCTTCCGGAGCGCCACAGCGCCGACGACCACGGCAGCGGTCGCCGCGTAGCCCGAGTAGAGGATCGCGTGCCACCCGGTCCAGAAGCTGTCCGGCAGACGCTCGAGGTGGGCCCAGCCGTCCAGGAACAGGCCGACGGCGAACCAGGTCGTCGCCGCGACGACCAGCCAGTCGAGGCGCTTCCCGCCGTCCGCCGCGGGCGCCGCCGCCCGTCCGATGGCCGCCGCCTGGCTGGTCATTCCCCTATTACAACGCCGGTCCGGCGCGGTGCCGGGCCGCGCCCGCTACCGCTTGAAGTAGTAGAAGAACGGGCCCTTCTGCCCCGGTCCGTAGGCGAGGGAGATGTTGATCCGGGCGAACCCCTCGAGGTCCGGCGCCAGCTCGAGCCCGCCGGCGTCGAACGGCTCGAAGCCCGCCTCCTCGATGAGCACCTTCACGGTGTCCTTCGCGTCCTGGTCGTCGCCGACGAGGACCTGGGACGGACGCACGGCCTTGTCCTTCGTCTCGCCGTGGATCTGGGCGAACGCGGTGTTGAAGGTCTTCACGACCTTCGCGCCGGGCACGGCCTTCGCGAGGGCCAGGGCCGGACTCTCGGCGGTGCGGGCACCCGGACCCATGATGTTCGTGGCATCGATGATGATCTTGCCCTTGAGGTCGCCGAGCTCCGTCGCCACGTCGACGAGGTTCGCCGACGGAACGGCCATCACGATGACGTCCGCATCCTTGGCCGCGCCCTTCGGCGTCGCCACACGCGCACCGACCTGGTCGGCCTTGGCCTTCGTCTTGTCCTGGTCGCGTCCGGCGATGGTGACGGTGTGCCCGACCTTCGCCCACTTCGCGG
This sequence comes from Chloroflexota bacterium, assembly GCA_034666765.1. Classification (GTDB taxonomy): domain Bacteria; phylum Chloroflexota; class Limnocylindria; order P2-11E; family P2-11E; genus UBA4735. The sequence goes on along the minus strand of JAXDLF010000066.1, from coordinate 3,557 downwards.
CGAGTGCGCCGCCGACGTTGCCGGCTCCGATGATGGCGATCTTCATGCGTTCTCCCCCGGATGCAATGTGGTGACACCGTAGGTCAACGGACGCCGCCCACATCGATATTCCCGATCGAGCGCAGCCATCGTTCCGCGTCGCCGGGTGTGCGGAAACGATGCACGATGAGATGCCGGTACTCGGGCCGCGCGAGCACGCGCGGCCAGTTCCGCCGCCGCGCCCAGTGCGAGCGGAACACCCAGACGTACAGCGAGTCGAGCGAGAGGTACGCGTTGCGGAACGTCTCGCGGTTCCCGTTCCAGAGCTCCTCGCGGCTCCGGATGCGCCGATTCGTGCGCTTGAACAGGCGCCAGAGCACGAGCGGGACCGACGGATCGAGCCAGATGAGCGTATCGGCACGCCCCCACGTGGCGTCGCGGATCGCCGAGTAGTTGCCGTCGATCACCCACGCATCGGCGGTCGTCGCGGCGAGGATCCGCTCGCGGAACACGTCCGGCGGCGCGGGCGTCCAGTTCGGACCGTGGAACAGCGAGTCCAGCTCGATGACCGGCACGCCCATCCGCGTGGCCAGCGCGCGCGAGAACGTCGTCTTCCCCGATGAGGTCCCACCGCCGACGACGACACGCCGCATGCGCGGAAACGATAGAGTCCGAGTCCCGTGAAGCTTCATGAATTCCAGGCGAAGCAGGTGCTTGCGCGCGCGGGGATCGCCATTCCGGAGGGGCGTGTCGCGACCACCCCGGCCGAGGCCGAGGCCGCCGCGGCCGCGCTCGGCCTGCCGGTGGTGGTGAAGGCGCAGGTCCACGTCGGGGGCCGCGGCAAGGCCGGTGGCGTGAAGCTCGCGAAGACCGCGGCCGAGGCGAAGGCCGCGGCGCAGGCGATCCTCGGCATGGACATCAAGGGCTTCACCGTGCGGCAGGTCTACGTGGAGCGCGCGGCGAAGATCGCCAAGGAGCTGTACCTCGGCATCACGATCGACCGCGATCGGCGCCGAGCGGTGGTCATGCTCTCGACGGTCGGCGGGATGGACATCGAGGAGGTCGCCGAGACCCAGCCCGAGAAGATCGCGCGCGGGTGGCCCGACCCGCTCCTCGGGCTCCTGGCCTACGCCGCGCGCGACCTGTGCCTGAGCGCCGGCGTGCCCGCCGAGCAGCGCGACGCCGTCGCGGCGATCGCCCGGCGGCTCTACGGGGTGTTCCGGGCGACCGACGCGATGACGATCGAGATCAACCCGCTGTTCATCCAGCAGGACGGCTCCGTGGTCGCCGGCGACGCGAAGCTCGAGGTCGACGACAACGCCCTCTATCGCCAGCCGGAGCTCGCGAAGCTGAAGGAGACGCAGCCGGACGAGGAGCAGGAGGAGCGCGCGAAGGCGCTCGGCTTCAGCTACGTCCAGCTCGATGGCGACGTCGGCATCATCGGCAACGGCGCGGGCCTGGTCATGAGCACGCTCGACGCGGTGAAGAACGCGGGCGGCCACGCCGCGAACTTCCTCGACGTCGGTGGCGGGGCCAAGGAGTCCGTGGTCAAGGCCGCCCTCGAGATCGTCCTCGCGAACCCCAAGGTGAAGAGCGTCTTCATCAACATCTTCGGCGGCATCACGCGCGGGGACGAGGTGGCCAAGGGCATCCTCGCGGTCCTGCACGACACGAAGCCGAAGGTGCCGCTCGTCATCCGGCTCTCCGGGACCGAGGCCGAGGCCGGCCGCGCGCTCCTCGAAGGGGCGCCGCTCGTCTCGCGGGCGACGATGGATGAGGCCGCGACCGAGGCCGTCAGGCTCGCGGGTCCCGCCGGGAGCATCACCGCATGAGCGTGCTCGTCGGCGCCAACACCCGGCTGCTCGTCCAGGGGCTCGGCCGCGAGGGGGCGTTCCACACCGCGCGGATGATCGAGTACGGGACGACGGTCGTCGGCGCGGCCAAGCCCGGCAAGGGCGGCACCAAACAGGACGGCATCCCGCTGTTCGATTCGGTCGCGCAGGCCGTCGACGCGACCGGGGCGAACGCGTCGATCATCTTCGTGCCCGCGGCGGGCGCGCCGGACGCGATCCTGGAGGCGCTGGACGCGCAGCTCGGCCTGGTGGTCGCGATCACCGAGGGCATCGCGGTGCACGAGATGCTCACCGTCGCGTCGGTGCTCGAGAAATCGGCGAGCGTGCTCATCGGGCCCAACTGCCCCGGGCTCATCTCGCCGGGCACGGCGAAGGTCGGGATCATGCCCGCCGAGAACTTCTCGGCCGGCCCCGTCGGGTTCGTGTCGCGGAGCGGGACCCTGACCTACGAGATCGCGGACCTGCTCACGAAGGCGGGGCTCGGCCAGACCACGTGCATCGGCATCGGCGGCGATCCGATCATCGGCCTCCCCACTCCGGATGCCGTGCGCCACCTCAACGAGGACCCCGACACCGAGGTCATCGTGATCGTCGGTGAGATCGGCGGCAGCGCCGAGGAGCGCGCGGCCGAGTACATGCGCGCGTTCGGGAAGAAGCCCGCGGTGGCGTTCATCGCCGGGCGCTCGGCACCGCCGGGCAAGCGGATGGGCCACGCCGGCGCGATCGTGTCCGGCAACTCCGGGACGGCGGCGTCCAAGGTCGCCGCGTTCGAGGCCGCCGGCATCCCGGTCGCGATCGCCCCGAGCCAGATTCCCGCGCTCGTGCGGGCCGCGCTCGCCGGCCGGTGAAGCAGCTCGTCTTCTTCATGATGATCACCGCGAACGGCCTGTATGAGCGCGGGCCGTGGGAGATTGACTGGCACAACACCGATGACGAATTCAACGACTACGCGATCGAGCAGCTCGACTTCATGGACACGCTCGTCTTCGGCCGCAAGACCTACGAGGGCATGGTCCGCTATTGGCCGACGCAGGAGGCGATCGCGTCCGATCCGATCGTCGCCGGCAAGATGAACGGACTATCCAAGATCGTCGTGTCCAAGACGCTCGATGGCGCGGACTGGAGCAACACCCGGCTCGTCCGCGATGCCGAGGCCATTGCGGCGATGAAACGAGAGCCCGGGAAGGACGCACTGCTCATCGGGAGCTCGGACCTGGCGACGTCCCTCGGCGCGCTCGGCTTGATCGACGAGTACCGCCTGATGGTGAATCCGATCGCGTTCGGTACCGGCAAGCCGGTCCTCCAGGGGCTCGGCACGGACCTCCGCCTGCGGCTGCTGCGCACCAGGACGTTCAAGAACGGCAATGTCCTGCTCTCGTACGCGCCCGCGCGAACGGCCTAGCCCCCGCCTGTCGCTCCCTGCACGTCGCGACGGTGGAAGGTCCAGAACGCGAGCGCCCCGAGCACGAGCGTGTACGCGACGAGCACGAACCCCGCGCGGGCCAGATCGGCCGGTGCCGCCGGGCCGCCGAAGCCCGTGGCGCCGCTCCACGCGGAGATGCTGTGCACCGGCAGGTAGTCGGCGACGGTCGTGAACCAGCTGAAGAAGTTCGAGAGCAGCGCGACGAGGATCTGCTCGGCGAAGTAGTAGCTCAGGCCGATGGCCATCCCCGCGGCCGATGACCGCGCGAGCACGGTCACGAAGGCCGTGAGCGTGATGTACGG
>JAXDLF010000065.1:0-2992 GCA_034666765.1 Chloroflexota bacterium | reverse complement strand
TGGCGAGCGCGGCGTCCAGGCGGTTGAGCTGCGCCAGCCGCGGGCCGAACGCGTCGCAGGCGCCGGCCTTGATGAGCGACTCGAGCACCCGCTTGTTGTTCCGCTGCAGGTCGATGCGACCGCAGAGGTCCTCGAGCGAGCGGAACGGGCCCTCGGCCTCGCGAGCGGCGACGATGTTCTCGATCGATCCCTCGCCCACGTTCTTGATCGCGCCGAGCCCGAACCGGATCTCCGGACCGGTCACGACGAAGTCGAACCGCGAGACGTTCACGTCCGGCGGCATCACCGGGATCCCCATCCGGCGGCACTCCGCGATCGCGATCGCCACGCGCTCCGAGTTGCCCATGTCGGACGAGAGCACCGCGGTCATGTACTCCGCGGTGTAGTTCGCCTTGAGGTAGGCGGTGTGGTACGCGATGAGTCCGTAGATCGCGGCGTGCGCGCGGTTGAAGCCGTACTGCGCGAAGGGCTCGAAGTCCTTCCAGACGGTCTCGATGATGCCCGGCGAGACTCCGACTCGGAGCGCGCCGGCGACGAACTTCTCCTTCTGCGCGTCGAGCTTCTCGCGGATCTTCTTCCGGATCGCGTAGCAGAGGACGTCGGCCTCGCCGAGGGTGAACCCGGCGAGGGCCTGGGTCACCGCCATGACGTCCTCCTGGTAGACCATGACGCCGTACGTCGAGCGCAGCACCGGCTCCAGCGACGGGTGGGCGTACGTCACGGCCTCCTGGCCGTGCTTCCGCGCGATGTACCGGGGGATGTACTCCATCGGGCCCGGCCGGAAGAGCGCGACCATCGCCATGACGTCCTCGACGCGGTCGGGCTTCAGCGCCTGGATGTACCGGCGCATGCCCGCGGACTCGAGCTGGAACAGGCCGGTGGTCTCGCCGGACGCGAGCAGCGCGAAGGTCTTCGCGTCACTGAGCGGGATGTCCTCCCGGCGGATCGTGATGCCTCGCTGCCGCTGGATGAGCTTCAGGGCGTGGTCGAGGATCGTGAGGTTCGAGAGGCCGAGGAAGTCGAACTTCAGGAGCCCGAGCTTCTCGATCTGCTTGTCCTCGTACTGCGTCTGGTACCCCTCGGCCTTGCCCTTCGGCCGCTCGATCGGCACGAGCGTCGTGAGCGGATCCCGCGTGATGACGACGCCGGCGGCGTGCGTCCCGGTCGAGCGCACCAGGCCCTCGACCTTCTCCGCGAGATCGATGAGCCGCGAGACGCCCGGCTCCTGGGCCAGCTGCTCGAGCTCGGGGACGTCGACGCGCGACTCGGACAGCGTCGCCGCGCCCGGACCGGTCGGGATGACCTTGGCCACCCGGTCGGCCTCGCCGTAGCTCATGCCGAGCACGCGCGCGACGTCGCGCACCGCGGCCCGCGCGAGCATGGTGTTGAACGTGACGATCTGGGCCACGTGGTCCGAGCCGTACTTCTCGGTCACGTACGCGATCACCTCGTCCCGCCGATCGTCCATGAAGTCGACGTCGATATCGGGTTGGGTGTAGCGCTCGAGGTTGAGGAACCGGTCGAAGATGAGCCCGTACCGGAGCGGATCGATGTCGGTCAGGCCGATGGCGTAACTCACCAGCGAGCCGCCGGCGGAGCCGCGGACCGCGGTGAGGATGCCGCGGGACTGCGCGAACGCGACGAAGTCCTGGACGATGAGCATGTAGCCCGAGTACCCCATCTTCGCGATCACGGCGAGCTCGCGCTCGACCCGCTCCTTCAGCTCGGGCGTCGTCGCGCCGTACCGCGCCGTGATCCCGGCCTCCGCGAGCTTCCGGAGCTGCTGGTCCTGGGTCAGCCCCGCGGGGACCTCGAAGTGCGGCAGGATGAGCTTCCCGAGCGGCAGCTCGAGGTCGCAGGCGTCGGCGATGCGCAGGGTGTTCTCCAGCGCCTCCCGGTCGTCCGGGAACAGCTCGGCCATCTGCGCCGCGCTCTTCATGTAGAGCTCGGGACGGTCGATCATCTTGAGGCGATCCGGCTGGTCGACCGTCTTGCCGCTCTGGATGCAGACCATGATGTCCTGGGCCTCGGCATCCTCCGCGTGCACGTAGTGGATGTCGTTCGTGACGACGAGCGGCACGCCGGTCCGGCGGCTCACCTCGCGGATCCCGGCGTTCACCGGCTCCTGCTCGGGGATCCCGTGGGCCATGAGCTCGAGGTAGTAGTTGCCCTTGCCGAAGATCGCCTCGTGCTCGAGCGCGGCGGCGCAGGCGGCATCGATGCCCAGCTCCTGGATCGCGCGCGCGACCTCCCCCTGGAGGCACGCCGAGAGCGCGATGAGCCCCTCGCTGCGCTCGCGGAGGAGCTGCTTGTCCATCCGCGGCCGGTAGTAGTAGCCCTCGAGATGGGCGCTGGTGACGAGGGAGACCAGGTTCTGGTAGCCGGTGAAGCTCTTGGCGAGGAGCACGAGGTGGAACGGCTTCCCGTGCCCTTCCACGCGGGCGTCCCGGTCGGAGCGGCTGCCGCGGGCGATGTACGTCTCCACGCCCACGATCGGCTTGATCCCCGCGGCCTTCGCCGTCGTGTAGAAATCCACGGCCCCGTAGAGCGCGCCGTGGTCGGTGAGCGCGAGCGCGGGCATGTCCAGGGCCTTCGCGCGCGCGACCAGGTCGCGCAGCCGTGACAGCCCGTCGAGCAGGCTGTATTCGCTGTGGGTGTGCAGGTGGACGAACTGTCCGGGAATGAGGTCCCCCTCGGGCCGTCGGAGGAAGCCCGCGGCTACCTGAAGTGTACGAGGCTCACCGAACGCTCAACGTGAGGTTGACGACGACCGCCCGGTGATCCGACGCGGTCGAGTGCACGACGTGGCCCTGCGCGGCCGTCACCCCCGTGCCGAAGACGTAATCGATCCGCTCGGTCGGGCCGTCGGCGGGGAACGTGCCCTCACCGCCCCCGGATTGGAGCGCGAGGTCGCCGAACCCGCTGTCGGTGATGAGCTTCAGCTCGGCGGCGTCGGGCCGCGCGTTGCAGTCGCAGGCGATCACGGCCGGCG
>JAXDLF010000064.1:0-5469 GCA_034666765.1 Chloroflexota bacterium | reverse complement strand
GCGCCTGCTCGGAGACCGTGGGCCGCTGGGCGGAGCTCTCATCGCCAGGCGCGAGATCAGAGCCGTGAAGATTCGTCATGCGCTCCCTCTCGTGCGAACGTCTCGGGACTCTACGCGTCAACACGCGCTGAAACTGAATTCGGGTTCGTTCACTTCAGCGGCGGTCGGCGGCGGACTGGCTGACGGCCCGCGCGATCACCACACCGACCGATTGGCCGGGGTGCACGAGCCCGGCGAGGGCCTCCCGGACCAGGGCGAGGAACGTCCACGCGACCGAGTGGGCATCGAGGGCGTAGCCCGACGCGGGGTGCGTCCGGCTCGCTTCGATCGCGGCGACGAGGTGGTCGCGCAGGATCGCCAGGTGGAAGAGGGACGCCTCGCGGATCGCCGGCTCGATCTCCACGGCCTCGCGCATCGACCGATAGAGCGCCGCGTTCGGCCCCTCGATCACCTCGGCCACGGCGGACTCGATCGTGGCCGGCCGGCTGACGTCGATCGTCGAGAGGGTCGCGAGCAACCGATCGTGGCCACGCTCGAGCACCTGCAGGGTGAGGTCCGGCTTGTCCTCGAAGTGGTGGTAGAAGGAGCCCACGCTCACGCCGGCGCGACGGCACATCTGCTGGATCGTCGTCGTGCGGTAGCCGAGCTCCGCAAACGATGCCTCGGCTGCTTCGATCAGCCGCTCCCGGGTGCGCTCAGGCGCACGGTGCCGCTCGGTCCGCTCGCCCTCATCCATCCCATGGAGAGGGTCGCGGCTGGGATGCCGCGCGCGCCAGCCACGACTGGAGGGACGCGATTGGGGGGTGCCGTCGATTAGACGGGGTCGCCCGGTCGTCGCCCGCTTTACGGGCGGCGTAGGCTCCATCACCGTGGACGAGCGCCAGCTCGCCGCCACCGCGGTCGAGTCGCTGCGGGCAGGCGTCGCGGTCCTCGACCGGGACGGGGCGATCCGTTGGGTGAACGACGCGTGGCACCGGGCGGTCGCGAACGTACCGCTGCTCTCCGGCGCGACGATCGGAACGCGGCTGGCCGACGTGACCCGCGGGAAGGGCACCGCGATCGGGGGCACCATCGCCGGCGCGATCACGTCCGTGGTCGAAGGAGCGGTGCCCTACTTCGAGATGGAGTGCCCGGCCGACGGCGGCCGGGTGACGGTCCGCCTGTCGGTCACCGAGCAACGCGAGCAGCGAGGCGCGGTGGTGATGTGCGCGGAGCCGGGTGGCGCGTTCGTCTCCCAACCCATCGTGCTGCACGTCGACGCGGCGCAGCTGGCGGAGCGTCTCACGCCGCGGGAGCGCGATGTCCTCGTGCGGCTCGCCGACGGGCTGGACAACCGCAGCATCGCGAAGGACCTCGGGGTCGAGTACTCGACCGTACGGGGCTACGTGCGCTCGCTCATCGAGAAGCTCGGCGCGCGCTCGCGCGTCGACGTCGTCGGGATCGCGTATCGGACCGGACTGGTGCGGCGAACGGAAGTGGAAGCATGAAGGCTCCCATCGGGTTCGAGGGTCGCTCGGTGCAGCTGCCCGGCCACATCTGCCTGTTTTACAAGTCCGAGGACGAGCTGCGCCGGCGCCAAGCCGCGTTCCTGCGTTTCGCCGTGGATGGGAAGCGCGAGGGGATCGTGCTCATGGGGGGTACCGGTATCGCGGAGACCCTCTATCGGTACCTCGAGGTCGACCTCGGCGTCGATCTGTCGACGCGGCGCGACGCCGGGATGATCGCGCTCGCCCACGGCGACGTCGACGTCGACGAGCAGCTCGAGAACGTGATCCGGCCGATCGAGGCGATGATCGAGGGCGGCGCCAAGCTGGTCCGGCTCGTCGGCCGCGTTCAATGGGGCGGCCCGGACTACGCGGCGTCCGAGGACGTCGTGTGGTACGAGTCCAAGCTCAACGACCGGATCGCCGGGCTGCCCGTGGTCCTGGTCTGCGCCTACGACATCTTCGAGCTGCCCGGCGAGGCCTTGATCCTGGGCGGGCTGCACAGCCACCCGCAGCTGCTGTGCGGCACGTTCAGCGACCGCAACACGCTGGTCGAATCCACCAAGCGGCACCTGCAGCTCCGGATGGCCGAGTTCCCGTGGCTGACCGAGGTCGACTCCAGCGGCGGCGGCTAGGTGGGGCTCAGCGCGCGTCGATCCGCTGGACCCGAAAGATGAGCTCCCAGGTATTGAAGACACCCCACAGCAGGCTGAGGACCGCGACGCCGCCGATGACGTGGAGGGCGCGCGCCTCGCCGACCGCGACGCCGATCGCGGCGGCGATCGTGACGATGAAGAGGACAAAGCCCGCGGCGAACTGAGTGATCGTCACCCGCCGGTCGTAGCCGATCCCCCGTGCGCGCAGCCCGCTGCGGGAGGCCGCGGCGAACGGCAGCGTGGCGGCAAGGACGACGACGAGGATCTCGACGCCGAAAGCCCAGAGCGACTGCGGCATGAGCGCCAGGAAGCCGATCCCCATCGAGAGCACGTAGCCGAGGAACACCGTGCGCGCGACCGAGCGGAGCTCGGCGTTCTCCGCGGCGCTGAGGACGCGGATGTGGATCGAGAGCGCGACGAACAGCAGCCCGAGCAGCGCGGCCGAGGCCGTCACCACCCCCACGTTGAAATCGTGCCAGAGCGCGAGCTCCTCGGACATCCGGAGGCGAATCTACGCTCCGGCCGCGACCGGAGCGCGAGCACGACGTACCGGCCGACCGCCGCGCGGTACGAAACGGGCCATACCGCCCCGCGCGACGAGCTAGAGCCGCGGCGTGTGCTTCGCCATGTACGCCGCGGCCTCGGCGCGGCGGGAGAGACCGAGCTTGTCCAGGATCCGGCTGACGTAGTTCTTCACGGTCTTCTCGGAGAGGAACAGGGCCTCGCCGATCTCGCGGTTGGTCTTTCCCTCGGCCAGGCCCGCGACCACCTTGCGTTCCTGCTCGGTGAGCGAAGCGAGTGCGGGATCCTCGGCCCGGCTCTCGCGGAGCCGCTCCAGCACCTTTCCCGTCACGTCGGGGTCGAGGAGCGAACCGCCGGCCGCGACGGCGGTGATCGCGTCGACCACGGCCTGACCTCGCGTCTGCTTGAGGAGGTAGCCCGCTGCGCCGGCGATGATCGAGGCGAACAGCGCCTCATCGTCGGTGTAGGACGTGAGCATGATGATCCGCGTCTCCGGTCGCGCCTCGCGGATCGCGCGGCACGCCTCGACACCGGAGCCATCCGGAAGGCGCACGTCCATGATCACGACGTCCGGCGTGACGCGCGCGGCAGCCTCGATGGACTCGGCGACGGTGCTCGCCTCGCCGACCACGCTCATCCCCGCCTGCCGGCTGATGAGGCCACGCAGACCCTCGCGCACGACCTCGTGGTCGTCACAGATGAGAACCCGAATACTCACGCGACGACTCCCATGCGAACCGGGATGCGCATCTGCAGACGGGTACCCGCTCCGGGCGTCGAGGTCACGTCGAGCCCGGCGCCGGCATTGAATGCGCGCTCGCGCATGTTGCGGAGACCCAGACCCGTCGCCGAGCTCGTCGTGTCGTAGCCGACTCCGTCGTCGACGACGTCGAGCACCACCGTCTCGTTCTCGAACCGCAGCGACAGGCCGGCGTGCCGTGCGCGCGCGTGTCGTGCGATGTTGCCCAACGCATCGGCCGCGACGTAGAAGACCGCCTCCCGTCCCGCCTGGTCCAGGCTGGCCTCCGCGCGAGGCTCGACGGTCACCACGACACTCAGGAGCGCGTTCGTCTGGATCTGGGCCGCGAGCGTGGGCAGCGATTCGCGCAGCGGCCGATCCGAGCCCCGGATCGGCCGCAGGCCGAGGACGTAGCTGCGGAGATCGGCGATCGCGGCGTTGAGCCGGTCCACCGCGCGGCCGAGCTTCAGCTTCGCGTCGCCAGGCGCGCTGTCCAGCTGCGCGGACGCGTCCTCGATGAGCAGTCCGAGGCCGTAGAGCGACTGGATCGCGCCGTCGTGCAGGTCCATGCCGATGCGGTGCCGCTCTTCGAGCGCCGAGATCCGGCTGGTCTGCGCGTACAGGCGAGCGTTCTCGATGGCGATGGCCGCCTGCGCCGCCAACGCGAGCAACGCCTCCTCGTCCTGATCGGTGAACTCGGCGGCCCCCTGTTTCTCGGTGAGGTACAGATTGCCGACGCTCTCGCCACGCCAGCGGATCGGGACTCCGAGGAAGCTCTTCATCGGCGGGTGGTTGGCGGGGAAACCGACCGAGGCGGGGTGGTCATGGAGGTCGCGAAGGCGAATCGGCCGGCCGGCGCTGGGCAGTAGGCCGAGGATCCCCTTGCCGACCGGAAGGTGTCCGATCCTCGCGTGTTCCGCTTCGCTGATGCCCGCGGTATAGAAGCGGGTGACCGCGCCCGCGTCATCGAACGTGCCGAGCGCGGCATACTTCGCGTCGCCGACGACGCGAGCCAGCTCCGCGATCTTGTGCAGCAGGGTCTCGGTCTCGAGCTCGGCGCTCAGCGCGAGGCCGGCCTCGTTCAGCGCCCGCAGGCGGCGGGATTGAGCGAGCTCCACCTCGTGCAGCTCGCCAAGCCGGGCCAGGATCACGACCGAGAACGCGAGGGCGCCGGCGGCGCCGATCGCGAAGAGCGCGAGGTGGCTGGCGACAGAGGGCAGTGACGGCTCGAGGACCCAGAAGTCGAGCGCGACGAGCGCGCCGAGCAGGATGACCGGAAGCACAAGTGCCGCGGCGACGATCCGAGCGGGGTACGCGCGCCGAGCGGCCAGCGCGCCGAGGTTCATACCCCGATTATCGGCCCAGGCCGATCGCCGGCCCGCCCGCGCGGACGACGCGACGGCGGGGTCGTGGCTCCCGTACCGGTCCAGCCGGTCGTCCTAACGGCCGTCCCGACATTCGATGACGTTCGGCCCTATTGACCCTCCGCGGCGAGGCCGAGCATTCGGGATATGGACATCGGAGTCGTGATTTCGACCGTGATCGTGATGGCCCTGGTGCTCGCGACCGTTGCGGGCTTCATCGCGGCGCGCGTCCTCATGCACCTGGCCCAATTCACCTCGCCCGCCGCCGTTACGAGGGCCGCGGACGTCGCGGAGGTCACGCCCGTGTTGGGCGCCCCCCGCGCCCCCTGATCAGACGGGCGCCGCGGCTCCGATCGCCTCCAGCAGCGACTCGAGGTCGTATCCGCCATCGTGCCGGACACCGTTGACGAAGAACGTCGGCGTCCCGTTGACGCCGCTGCGAACGCCGCTCATGAAGTCATCCCGGATCTTCTGCTCGTGTCGGTGCGCGTTCACGTCGCTCGCGAAGCGCTCCACCTCCAGACCGAGAGCCGCCGCGGCCGCGAGGAGGTCGTCCGGCGCGAGGGTCGCCTGATGCTCGTAGATCCAGTCGTGCATCGCCCAGAACTTTCTCTGCGCGCCCGCGGCCTCCGCCGCTTCCGCGGCGATCTCCGCGAACGGGTGGATGGTCGTGATCGGGAAATGCCGGAACACGAAGCGGACGG
>JAXDLF010000063.1:0-26453 GCA_034666765.1 Chloroflexota bacterium | reverse complement strand
CTCGAGGAGGTCCGCAGGGCCGCGGAGCGCGCCGCCGACCTCACCCGCCAGCTCTTGATCTTCGCGCGGCGCGAGGTCATGAAGCTCGAGCTTCTCGACGTGAACGCGGTGGTCGCCGGCCTCGAGGGCATGTTGCGCCGGACGATCGGCGAGCACATCGAACTCACGACGGCGCTTGCGGGGCCGCTCCCGGCCGTGCGGGCCGACCGCGGCCAGCTGGACCAGGTCCTCATGAACCTTGCCCTGAACGCCCGCGACGCGATGCCCGCGGGTGGTCGGATGGTGATCGAGACGGCCGACGTCACGCTCGACGATGAGTGCGCGAGCTTCGAGCCGGGCGTGGTGCCGGGCCGCTACGTCCGGCTGACCGTGTCCGACACCGGTGAGGGCATGAGCGCGGAGGTCGCCGCCCGAGCCCTGGAGCCGTTCTTCACGACCAAGCCCGCCGGACGCGGCACCGGGCTCGGGCTCGCGACCGTGTACGGCATCGTCACGCGCGTCGGGGGCACCGTGCGCATCTACTCGGAGGTGGGCCATGGGACCCTCGTCGCGGTGCAGCTGCCCGTGGCCGATGGGGTCGCCGGTCCCGCGCCGGCCCGCGAGGAGGAACCTGTCGCGCATGCCACCGGGGCGGGGCGGATCGTGCTCGTCGAGGACGAATCGGCGGTGCTGCTGGCCGCGGTGCGGATCCTGAGCGCGACCGGCTATTCGGTCGAGGGCCTGTCCGACTCGGCGGCGGCGCTCCGCGCGCTGGCCGATCCGACGGTGCGCATCGACCTTCTCATCACGGATGTCGCGATGCCGGGCATGTCCGGTCTCGAGCTCGCACGGCGGGCCCGGGAGGTCCGACCGGGACTGCCGGTGCTGCTCATGACCGGCTACTCGCAGGAGGTCGTGGCCCGCCAGGCCGAGGCCCCTGACGGCGGCGCCGTGGTGCAGAAGCCCTTCACCCGGCGGTCGCTGCTGCAGGCGGTCCGCGAGGCGCTCGCGAACGCGGCCGTGCCGTGATCGAGCTGACCCCGACCGCGGCCTCCGGAGCGGAGATCGCCACCGACCTCGCGATCAGCAGCCATACGGCCCGGCGGCTCGGGTTACTCGACTGACGCACCTGAAACGCATGCAGCGGACCTTCGTCCGGCACTGGCCTGTCGCGGCCGTGATCATCGGACTCTTCGCGAATTTCGCGTTGTTCGATCCGATCGCTCAGATCGCCGGAAACGCCGCCGGCGCGCTGGCCGTGCTCCCGGTCGCGCTGGCGGCATGGTGGTTCGGCCGGCGCGGCAGGATCGCCGTGAGCAGCGTCGCCGCGCTCATGAACTGGCTGCTCCTCGCGGGCGCAGCCGATGTCCCGCCGCTCCTGGCGGTGGCGCAAGCGGTGCTCTCGGGCGTCATCTTCGGCGTCGTCGGGATGGGCGTGGGGTACAGCCAGGCCGCGCGCCGGCAGATCGCGCAGCTCACCTCGACGGACCCGGTGACCGGCCTGCCGAACCGGGCGGCGCTGCTTCGCGAGGTCTCCCGCCGCGAGCGCGCGGCTCCCGAGGCGGACCTGGTGGTCGCCAAGCTGGAGCTCATCGATCTCGTCCAGGTGAGCGACACGTTCGGACATGACGTGACCGACGAGCTCATGCGCCTCGCGAGCACCCGGCTCGGGTCCGCGTTCGGGGGCGAGGCGTACGTGTCGCAGAACGGCCACGATCGCTTCACGCTCCTCATTCCGAACGGCCCGCTCACGGACGAGGCCATCGCGTCCCGGCTGCTCGCGACGTTGGACGCCCCGTTCACGGTCCGCGGCGCGGAGCTCCGGCTCTCCGGCCGTGCCGGCGTGGGTCGGCGGAGCGAGGTTGGCGTTGGCGGACCGCGCCTCCTGCACCAGGTGGCGGTGGCCGTCGAGAAGGCCGGCCGGACCGAGCAGCGGTGGGCCGCCGCCGATGCGCCGGGCGCGAAGGAGGACGAAAGCCGGCTGCAGCTTCTGAGCGCTCTCCGCCTCGCGATCAACGAGGGCCAGCTACGACTGCACTACCAACCCATCGTCGAGCTGCCAAGCCGATCGATTCGCGGCTTCGAGGCGCTTGCGCGCTGGCAGCACCCGCAGCGCGGACTGATCCCGCCGTCGGAGTTCATCCCGCTCGCGGAGCAGAGCGGCCTCATCGTCCCGCTCACCGAGTGGGTATTGACCGAGGCGATCCGTCAGTGCCGCATCTGGGGCGCCGCCGGCGCCGAGGTCGGAGTGTCCGTCAACGTCGGAGCGAAGGCCCTGACGAGCGCCTCCCGGCTGCCCGAGCTGACGGCGCGGCTGCTCGCCGAGTACCGCGTCGACCCCGCGCTCATCGTCCTCGAGGTGACCGAGTCGGACATCATGGCCGATCCGGTCCGCTCGATCGCGGTCCTGCGCGAGCTGAAGGCCATCGGCGTGCTCGTCGAGATCGACGACTTCGGGACGGGATACTCATCACTGTCGTACCTCCAGCAGCTGCCGATCGACGGCGTGAAAATCGACCGGTCGTTCATCACGCCACTGCGCGACGACACCGGCACGGCGGCGATCGTCCGCGCCGCGATCAACCTGAGCCACGCCCTCGGGCTCGACGCGGTCGCCGAGGGGGCCGAGGACGAGGCCGTCCTCGAGCTCCTTGCGTCGATGGGCTGCGACAGCGCCCAGGGGTATGTCATCGCGCGACCGATGGCCGCGAACGACGTTCCGGCCTGGATCGCCGCGCACGCGACGAGTCCCGCCGGCATACCGGCTCGCCAGCCGCTCCGGCTGGCCGAGGGCGAGTCGCGCGGCACGATCCTGGTCGTTGACGACGAGCATCCGTTCCGGCTCGCCGCCCATCGGATCCTGACGGCCCACGGCTACCGCGTCATGCACGCCGCGACGGCGAGCGAGGCGCTACGCCTCAGCGCGACCCATCACGACAAGATCGATCTCCTGCTGACGGATCTCTTCCTCTCCGACTGGCGGGGCAACGATCTGGCCGGGCACATCCGCCGGTCCCAACCCGACCTCCGCGTGCTCATCATGTCCGGCGACCCGGCCGGGGCGGAGCAATGCGGCTCCGATCACTTTCTCGTGAAGCCGTTCTCGCGCCAGCAGCTCATCGCCGGCGTCGCCGGAGCGCTCGCCTCCTGAGCCGCGGCCGGGGCTAGACCAGGCGGATCGAGCGCAGGCGCAGCGAGTTCGTCACGACCGTCACGCTCGACAGGGCCATCGCCGCGGCCGCGAGCACCGGCGACAGGACCCAGCCGGTGAACGGGTAGAAGAGCCCCGCGGCCAGCGGAATGAGCAGCACGTTGTAGAAGAAGGCCCAGAACAGGTTCTGCCGGATCGCGCTCACGGTGGCGCGCGAGAGTCGCAGGGCTCGCGGCACGCCACGCGGATCGCCACCGACCAGCACGACGCCGGCCGACGCGATGGCGACGTCGGTGCCGCTGCCGATCGCGACGCCGAGGTCGGCCTGCGCCAGCGCCGGCGCGTCATTCACACCGTCCCCGACCATCGCGACCCGATGCCCCGCGCGCTGCAGCTCGGTCACGAGCGCGGCCTTCTCCGCCGGCTTCACTCCGCCACGGACCTCGTCGATGCCGAGCGCGCGGCCGATCGCCGCGGCCGCGCGCGGCGTATCGCCGGATACGAGCAGCGTCCGCAGGCGCATCCGCTTGAGGTCGCGGATCGCCTCGGCCGCGGCGGCCTTCGGCGTGTCGGCGACGGCGAAGACGGCGCCGGGCCTCGCATCGATGGTCATCACGAGCGGGGTCTTCCCAGCGTCCTCGTGCCTCGCGAGCGGCGCCTCGGGCAGCTCGGCGAATCCGTGGGCTCGGGCGAGCTCGGCGTTGCCGATCCAGACGTCGTGTCCGTCGACGACCGCGTGCACGCCGGCGCCGGGGAACGACTCGAACCGGACCGGCTCGGGGATCTCGAGCCCGCGCTCGCGCGCCGCCTCGACGAGCGCCGCCCCGAGCGGGTGCTCGGAGCTCCGTTCCGCGCCCGCGGCGAGGCGGAGGACCTCGTCCTCCCCGAAATCCGCGCAGGCCAGCAGATCGGTGAGCCGCGGCCGGCCAACGGTCAGCGTTCCGGTCTTGTCGAAGGCGACGACGTCGACCGCGCGCGCGAGCTCCAGGGCCGCGGCGTCGCGGATGAGGATCCCCCGGCCCGCGCCACGGGCGATGCCGACCGTCAGCGCGGTCGGGGTCGCGAGCCCGAGCGCGCAGGGGCACGCGATGATCAGGACGGCGATCGCCGCGCGGAGCGCCGGACCGAACGACGGCGGCGGCGCGAGCACCAGCCAGGCGGCGAACGTCAGGAGCCCGATCGCGAGCACGATCGGGACGAACACCGAGGCCACGCGGTCGACGAGCCGCTGGATGGGCGGCTTCGAGCTCTGGGCTTCTTCGACCAGCCGCACGATCGAGGCGAGCACGGTGTCGCCGCCCACCTTCGTCGCCCGGACGCGCAGCGCGCCGGTGCGGTTGAGGGTGCCGCCGGTGACCTCGTCGCCGGCGGTCTTGTCCACCGGGATCGACTCACCGCTGACCATGGATTCGTCGACGGCGGACGTGCCCGCGACGACGAGACCATCGGCGGCGATCGTCTCGCCCGGCCGCACCACGATCACGTCACCGGCCCGCAGCGCGGCGATCGGCACGTCCTCCTCCTGCCCGCCGGCGCGGCGGACGCGCGCGGTCTTCGCGCCGAGCGCGAGCAGCGCGCGGATCGCGTCACCGGTGCGCGCACGGGCGCGCGCTTCGAGGAACCGACCGAGGAGGATGAGCGCGACGATGACCGCCGCGGTCTCGTAGTACAGCTCCTCGCGCGGCTCGAGGCCGGCCTGGACGAACAGGTCCGGAACGAACGTCGCGGCGACCGACGTCGCGTACGCCGCGGTCGTGCCGACCACGACGAGCGTGTTCATGTTCGTCGTGCGATGCCGCGCCGCGGTCCACGCCGCCCGGTAGAACGGCGCGGCGGCCCAGAGCTGCACGGGCGTGGCGAGGGCGAACAGCAGGTACGGCCGCCACGCCGCGGCATCGAGCTGCGGGATGACGAGGTCGCCCATCGACAGAGCCATCGTCGCCGTCGCGAGCACCGCGGCAACGGTGAGCCGGCGCCGCAGGCTCGCCACGTAGCGCATGCGCAGGGCGCGCTCGGCCTCCGCGTGCTCGGCGCGCTCGCGATCGGCGGACGGGATGGGCAGCGCGCCGTAGCCGGCGCGCTCGACGGCGCGGACCAGGCCGGTCATCTCGGTCAGCGGAGCGAGGGTCACCGTCGCGCGTTCGGTCGCGAGATTCACATCGGCGGACGCGACGCCGCGCACCGATCGCAGGGCGGACTCGACGGATACGACACACGACGCGCACGTCATCCCGGTGATGGCGAGGTCGCGTCTCTCCGGTGTTGGGGCCGCCGCGGTCGGGTCCGCCGCGGTCATCTCAGGCCGGCGGATAGCCGGCCGCGGTCAGGACCTTGCGCACGACGCGATCGTCGGCGGAGCCACGAACGCGCACGGTCTTCGCGCCGAGATCGACCGTCGCCGACTCGACGCCTTCGACCGGCTCGAGCGCCTCCTCGATGTTCCCGGCGCAGCCGTCGCAGTGGATGGCCGGCACCGAATAGGTCCGCTCGCCACTCGTCTCCGCCATGCGATCCTCCGCCTATCTCTACCCCTCCCCGGGAGGGGGTGGGGCTCTTAGAGTATCGCGCCGCAGCCGGGACAGCGGCCCGCGCGCTCCGATCCGGACGCCCCGCACCGGCGGCACAGCAGCACGCCGGTCGCGTCGGTGGGACGGACCCGCCGGATCTCGGAGTCGAAGCCGGCCTCCCAGCGGCGGCGCATCCGCAGCTCGCTCGCGCTTCGGCCGCCGCCCGACAGGAGGCTGAACCCGGCGACGAGGAGGACGAGGATGACGATCCCGGCCAGCTCGCTCACGGCCGGCGCTCCCCCGCCTCGCGCAGCGTCGCGGCGAGCGCGCGAAGGAACGCGGTGTCATCCGGCAGGTCGATGCCACTCACGTGGGGACGGATGCGCGAGGCGATCTCGGTCGCCAGGCGCGCGCGATCGCCCGGCGAGAGGGTGCTTTCCCGGGCGACGAACTCGCGCACGATCCGCTGGGCCTCGCCCGACAGGCCGCGCACGGCGGCGGATGGCACGGGCGCGCCCGCGCGGGTCACCGTCCGGAGCGCGAGCCAGTCGAGCTGCGGCTTCGGGGCGCGCACCACGAACGTGCCGGCCGCGAGATCGCCGAGCCGCTGCGATCGGGAGGTGAACACGATCGAGAGGAGCCCGAGTCCATAGAGCGCCGGCAGAAAATCGACGAGGCGCACGAGATTGCGCACGAAGACCGCGACGAATCCCGCGGGCGAGCCGTCCTCGTTGATGACGCGCAGCCCGAACGCGCGCTTGCCGACGGTCTGCCCGTTCCACAGCCACTCGAGCAGGATGAAATAGCTCCAGCCGAGCACGACGAGGAGGAGCCGGATGAGGCCGCCGAGAGCCGCGTCCCCCGGCACGCCGATCTGGCCGTAGCCGACCTCGAGGCCCGCGGTGATGAGGAGCGCGACCAGGAAGTCGACGACCGCGGCGAAGCCGCGGTTGCCCACACCCGCGAGCGTGTAGCGGAGCACGACGTGATCGGGGGTCTCGACCTCGAGGCGGCCGACCCGGATCGCCACGGACAGCATGGTACGGTCGCGCGATGCGCGCGGTGCAGTCGATCGACCGCTTCGTCGAGGATCGCCGCGCGCGCTGGGCCCGCCTCGGCGCGCTCGTCGAGCGAGCCCGCGGCCGGGTGGCGCGACTCTCGGCGGAAGAGGTCCTCGAGCTCGGCGCGCTCTATCGCAGCGCCACGAGCGACCTCGCGGTCGCGCGGCGCGACTTCCCCCGCGACACCGTCGCCGAGCGGTTGAACGACCTCGTCGCGGCGGCGCACGCGCTCGTGTACAGCGAGTCGCCGACGAGCGGTCGCCGCTTACGACGCTTCGTGACCCGCGAGCTGCCCACGTCGGTGCGCGCGGCCCTGCCGTTCACCGTGGCCGCCTTCCTCCTCGTGGTCATCCCGGCGATCGTGACGTTCGCGGCGGGCCTCATCCAGCCCGACGTCGCGTCATCCGCGCTGAGCGAAGAGGCGCGTCGCACGCTCATCCAGCGGACGCCCGGAACGGAGATCCCGGAGAGCCTGCGCGCGCGCGCCGGTCCGCTCATCATCGTGAACAACGTCACCGTCGCGATCGCCGCGTTCGCCGGCGGCATGACCGCGGGCATCTACACGGTGTTCATCCTGGTCGTGAACGGCACCGAGCTGGGCACGGTGTTCGCGGTCCTGCAGCGCGCCGGGGTCGCGAGCTCGCTCGGCATCTTCGTCCTCGCGCACGGGTTCCTCGAGCTGTCGGCGATCTTCCTCGCGGGCGGCGCCGGACTCCGCCTCGCCTGGGCGATCCTGCACCCCGGCGAGCGCACCCGGGCCGACGCGCTGCGGATCGCGGGCGCCCAGGCGATGCGGGTGATGCTGCTCGTCGCGGTCACGCTCGTCTGCGCCGGGCTGATCGAGGGGTTCGTGTCGCCGACGACGCTCCACCCGGCAGCCAAGCTCGCCATCGGCGTCGGCACCGGCCTCGCGCTCTGGAGCTACATCCTGCTCCCCTATAACCAGCGTTTCTTCAGCTCGAGGTAGCGCTGGATCGCGGCGACGGTCAGCCGCTCCGCCGGGACATCGACCACGTGCACCCCGCGCTCGCGCAGCAGGGCGATCGCCCGGGCGCGGGCGTCCCGCACCTCCTCCGCCGCCACACGCTCGTAGAGCTCGGTCGTCGAGCGCGGCGGCCGCGACGCCATCTCCGCGAGCCGGGGATCCGCGAGCAGGCAGCAGAGCACGAGGTTGTTGCCGGCCAGGCGGTTCACCGCGGACACGAGGGCCCGGGACGCCTCCACGTCCACGAGATCCGTGAACAGGACGATGAGCGCGCGGCGCGAGGTGCGGGAGCGGAGGAACTCGAACGCGGCCCGGTAGTCGGGCTCGGTGGTCGTGACCTCGAGCCGCCGCAGCTCCTCGGTGACCCGGAGGAACTGCCGGCGACCGCGGCGCGGCAGGAGATAGCTGCGCACGTCGTCAGCGAATCCGAGCAGGCCGACCTCGTCGCCCTTCGCCGTCGCGACGTACGACAGCATGAGCGCGGTGTTGACGGCGTGGTCGAGCTTCGTCAGCTCGCCGAGGGTGCTCGCCATCATCCGGCCGGCATCCAGGAGGATGAGCACGCGCTGCTGGCGCTCGGTCTCGTACTCGACGCTGATCGGCCGTCCCCGCCGCGCGGTCGCGGGCCACGAGATCGAGCGCGGGTCGTCGTCGGGTCCGTACTCGCGCAGCCGCTCGAACACGCTGCCCGCACCCGGCAGGCGCGCGCGGCGCTGGCCGGCGTCGTACGCGAGCCCGCGCCGCAGGCTCACCTCGTAGCGCCGGATCTCCCGGAGGTCCGGGTACACGTGGGCCGGGGCGGTTGCCGCGATCTCGCTCTGCCGCTCGACGAGATCGAGCGGACCGCGCTGCCGCGTGTGCAGGGCGCCGAATCGGTACGAGCCCCGATAGCGCGGCCGGGCCACGTACTCGAGGGTCTCCGACCCGGCCGGACCGAGGACGGCCGCGCTCACCCGCGGCGCCACCGCGAACGAGACGGGCACCTCGTCCCGGACGCGAACGCGCAGGGCCCGCGCGGTCGGATTGCGAAGCGTGACGCCGATCCGGTTCGGCGCGCCGATGATGAGCTGCGGCTCGGCGACCCGCGCGACGTCCGCCGCGCCGAGCGCCGGCGCGAGCCGGTAGTCGACGACCGCAAGGGCGATGGCCGCGGCGAGTAGGGCGCCGGCGAGGCCGACGAAGACCGGCGAGAGCGTGCCCAGGGCCAGCAGGACCGCGGCCCCGAGTGCCAGCGCGAGGAGGCGGGGCCGCGGGATCAGGCCCGGCAGCCGCGGTCGCTTCATCGCCCTACCGGGGCACGTCGAGCCGGGACAGCGCGCGGCGAAGGACGGCGTCGGCGTCGAGACCTTCGATCTCGGCCTCGGCCTTGAGGACGACGCGGTGCCGCAGCGTCGGCGGCACCAGCGACTTCACGTCGTCGGGCGTGACGAAGTCCCGGCCGTCGAGCGCGGCCGACGCCTTCGCCGCCCGCAGGAGGTGGACGCCGGCGCGGGGACTGGCCCCGAGCAGCAGGTCCGGCGACTTTCGGGTCTCGGCCACGATGCGCACGACGTAATCGACGACCGAATCCTCGACGGTGACCCGATCGACCTCGGCCCGCGCGTCCGCGAGCGCGGCCACCGGCAGCTGGGTGAGGCCGCGCACCTCGGCGAGGGGCTGGCCCCGGTCGTGGGCCCGCAGGATCGCGTGCTCCTCGGCCGGCTCGGGATACCGCATGACGGCCTTGAACAGGAAGCGGTCGAGCTCGGCCTCCGGGAGCGGGTACGTGCCCTCGTACTCGACCGGGTTCTGCGTGGCCATGACCAGGAACGGATCGGGCAGCGGCCGGGCGTCGCCCTCGAGCGTGACCTGCTTCTCCTCCATCGCTTCGAGGAGCGCCGACTGGGTCTTCGCCGGCGCGCGGTTCACCTCGTCCGCGAGGACGATGTTCGCGAAGATCGGACCGAGCCGCATCCGGAAGGACGAGGTCGCGATCTCGTAGACGGACGTCCCGACGATGTCGCTCGGCATGAGATCCGGGGTGAACTGGATCCGCTTGAACGAGCCACCCACGAGCTGGGCGATGGTGCGCGCGAGGAGCGTCTTCGCCGTGCCCGGCACGCCCTCGATGAGGACGTGCCCGCCGAGGCAGAGGGCCAGGAACGACAGCGTGACCGTCTCCTCCTGGCCGATCACGATCCGATGCACCTGCGCGCGGAAGGTCTCGCCGGTCTCCTTCAGGGTCACGTCGCCTCCTCCGCGCGGATGAGCCGCGCCACCTCGTTGGCGGCGCGCACGAGCGCGTCGTCGCGCAATCTACCGGCGAGCGCCGCGTGGAGGCGCCGGGCCTCCGCCGCGCGCGTCGGGCTCTGGGCGGCGATCGCGTTCGCGACGCGGTCGAAGTCGCTCCGCGGGTCGAGCCCGGCCTGGCGCGCGAGCTCGCGCCGGAGATCGTCGCGCAGCCTGCGTCGCGCGATCTCGCCGTGTCCGGACCGGCGCGCAAGGCCCGCGAAGCCACGGATGTACTCCAGGCTCGACCGCGGCGGCCGCGGGTCGAGCGGGAGCGGCGGACCGAACCGGCGCCCGGTGAGCGCGACGTACACGAAGCCGAGCGCGAAGGCGGCAAGGAGGCCGCGGCCGAGCCAGGTCTGACCGAGGAGTGCCGTGAAGTCCGGCGCGGGCCGCGCGCCGTGGTGGTACTCGTCGAATCCGACCCGGCCGGCACCACCGGCGAGCGCGAGCGCGAAGCGCCCGTTGTCGGCGAGCCCGATCCCCGCGTTCACGAACGGTGCGAGCGAGCCGACGGCGAACACCCGCCCCCGCCCTTCGCTCGCGAGCGCGACGACCGGCCCCCCGCCGTCGACGACGAGCGGCGTCGCATCGACGCCGGGCTTGAGCGCGACGCCGTAATCGAGGGTCAGCGTGCGCACCGGCGGAACGGCGAAGGCCATCGATCGCACCGCGATGTCGCCTCCGCGGAGCGCGCCGCCCCGCGGCGACAGGCCGAAGTCATCCAGCAGCCGCCGCTCGTTCAGCCCGATGTCCGTCGCGATGACGAGCGTGCCGCCCGTCCGGACGAAGTCGTGCAGGAGCTGGACGTCGGCGGCCTCGATGAGGTCGCTCGGTCCAAGGAGGAACAGCGTCGTGATCCCGGCACCGGACGGGGCGAACCGATCGCCCTGCACCGGGACCACCGTCACGCCGACGGCCTCGAGATACCGCCGTAGGACCGACGCCCCGCCCGGCGATTCGTCGTAGATCGACGCCGACCGCCCGAACCCCGACGAGCCGCCGGCGCCACCGCCGGCGCCGCCGGACGCGACCGCGAGCGCCGCGAGGGCGATGAACAGGACGAGCGCGACGAGGGCGAGCGGGTCGACCCGCCTCACGTCGTCGCCCGCACGGCGAGCGCGCGCGCCCGCGCGACGTCGGACTCTCGCGCGTCGCGCAGTCCGAACCACACCCGTTCGTGCAGCTGCACCAGATCGCCGAGCGCGTCGGCGTGCGGAAGCTGCACCGCGCGCCGGAGGAGCTCGTGATCGGTGAGCGCCGGATCGTAGCGCAGGGCCTCGCGCGCCGCGAGGGTCGTGAACGCGTACAGGTACAGGGCGTGTATCGCGTCACGGGGCCGACCGCCTCGCAGCGCCTCGTCCGCGGCGCGGAGGTGCACGGCTGGATCGGCACGGCGCTCGCCCGCGGTGACGCCGAGCGCGGTCTCGCGCCGGATGCGCTCGCGCGTGCCACGAACGAGCAGCGCGACGATCGCCAGCGCGACGAGCACGCCGATCGCCGCCTGGACGTTCAGCAGCACGTTCGGGTCGGGACGGCCAACGAGATCGTACAGCCACGTACCGAATCGTTGGAGCAGCGTCGCGGCGATCGTTCCGAGGTTCAGTCGCTGCCCGAGCTGCTGGTCTGCGGTGAGCGACGCGAGCTTCGCGTCGGCCGCCGCGGCATCCAGGCGGCGCGCGAGCGTCGCGTTCACGACGGCGAGGTATCGGCTCAGCTCGGCGGCCTCGCGGTCGACGGCGTCGGCCGTGATGCGATCGGCGAGCGCGCTGTCGTCGACCGCGAGCGTCGCGTCGGCGAGCCGCACGTCCGTCGTCTGTCGCAGCAGCGCACGCGCCGCGGACAGGAACTGCTCGCGGTCGCCGAGGGGCACGGTCCTGGCCCGCTCGATCAGGGCGACGACCTGACCCAGCCGCGCGCGGTACGCGTCCGCGGTGATGGTGTCGGCGCGCGCGGCGCCGCCGGTCCCGGACCAGAGCGCGAGGCCGAGGAGGAGCGCGGCTAGGTGGCGCGCGGCATGGCCTCCGCCGCGAGCTGGAGGTCGAACGCCTCCTTCCGGACGCGAAGGTCGTAGTAGAGGAGCGTGAACACGCCCCACTGGATCGGCGCCCAGAGCGCGTTCACCGCGAGGTTGGCCACCTCCTGCAGCACGGTCTTCACCGCTCCGTCGGTCACGACGGTGCCGAGGAACACGAACGCGAACAGGATCCCGAGGATGACCTGCAAGATCGTCATGAGGACGAGCAGCCCGAGGATCCGCCAGCGGGCGCCGCCCGCGAGCTGCCAGGCGCGGCGCAGCCCGGCGACGGGACCGCGACCCTCGAGGGTGACGACGGCGGGCAGCGGCATCCACGAGGCGATCGCGTAGACGATGAACACGAACAGCCCGACCACACCGATGATGACGGGGATCGGGTTGCGCGTGAGCGCGGCGACGAGGCCCACGGCGATGGAGCCGACGATCACGAGCCCGATGAACGAGACGAACGCGACGACGCTCGCGAGGATCAGGCGTCCGCTCGCGCCCAGCCCGGCGCGGAGCGAGTCACCCAGCGTCGTCGGCCGGCCGAGGTAGCGCTTGGACATCGCGTCGACGATGGCCGCGGCCTGCACGGAGAGCACGAGCAGGCTCACGAACCCGATGACGACGCCGTACGTGACGAGGCCGGAGAGCTGGTCGGGCGTGAACGAGGTGAAGCTGGTCGGGTCGCCGGGGTCGAAGACGTTCGTCGGGACGGTCGTGAACGGGCTCGTGCGGACGAACGCGAGATTCAACCCGAGCGAGACGATCGCCAGGATGACGTAGGGGAGGGCGGCCAGGACGAGGAAGAGGCCAGGCGAGGACCGGTAGATCCCGATGGTGCGGTCAACGATGTCGCCCACGCCCAGCGGTCGCAGGGTCGGCGCCGTGGCGTCGGTCACGGCGCCATTGTCTACCGCCGGCTAGTCCGCGCCCACTCCGACCGGTTCGACGGGCGCGTGCGCCTCGCCGAGCCCGAGCCGGCGATACAGGCGCGCAAGCGGCCGCGGCGCCCACCAGTTGAGGTCACCGAGCAGGCGCATCGTCGCGGGCACGACCAGCGCCCGCACGAGGGTCGCGTCGATCGCGACCGCGATGGCCATCCCGAGGCCGATCGCCTTGATGATCACGACGTCCGCGAGCGCGAAGGCGAGGAAGACCCCGACCATGATCGCCGCGGCGCCGGTGATGAGCCGGCCGATCTTCTCGAGCCCTTCGGCGACCGCGTGGCGGTTGTCGTGCGTGCGGTTGTATTCCTCCTGCATCCGGCTGAGGAGCAGGACCTCGTAGTCCATCGACAGCCCGAAGACGATGCAGAACATGATGACCGGCAGTGTCGGATCGATCGACGACGCCGTGAAGTTGAGCTGCGACGCCAGGTGACCGTCCTGGAAGATCCACACCAGCGCGCCGACCGACGCGCTGATCGAGAGGAAGTTCATGAGCACGGCCTTGAGCGGCAGGATCACCGACCCGAGGAGGAGGAACAGCACGACGTAGGTGGCGAGGACCACGAACCCGATCGCGATCGGCGTCTTGCCGAGGATGAAGTTGATCGCATCGACGTCGTACGCGGTGAAGCCGGTGACGAGCACCTCGGCGCCCGGTGGCGGCGCGATCGCGCGAATGCCCTTGAGCGTGTCGCGAGAGGCCTCCGCGCTGATCTCGTTCGCCCCGAACGCGTTGAGGACGACGATGTCGTTGCCGACGCTCTGGCGGATGCCCTCTTGCTGCTCCGGCGTGAGCGCGGCGCGGTTGGCGTAGATGACCGGGTACTGCTCCTTGGCGATCCGCGAATCCACGTCGACGATGCTCGCGACGCGCGTGATCCCCGGGACCGCCGCGACCTTTCGGGACAGGTCATAGAGCGCGCTCAGGTTGTTCGCGCTGAACGGGTCACTGCCATCGGTGTAGTGCACGACGACCTGGAACGAGTTCGGCTCCTGGCTCGGGAAGCTTTCGGTCAGCGTGTGCAACGCCACCCGCGACTCGGCGGTCGGCGGGAGCATGTCGACATCGCCGTTGGCCAGCCTGAGGTGCAGGAAGGGCGAGCCGGCGAGCAGGATGATCGCGAGCACGGGGATGAGGACCGCGAGCGGCCGGGCCATGACGGCGAGCGCCAAGCGGTGCCAGACCCCGGGCCCCCGCTGGGCCGTGATGACCGGGCGACGGCGGATGCGCCGCCAGAGCTCGGAGATCCGGAGGCTGTTCACGCGGGGACCGAGGAGCGACAGCACCGCGGGCAGGAACGTGAGTCCGTAGAACACCGCGATGGCGACGACCAGTGCCCCGGCGTAGCCCATCGAGGCGAGGAAGGTGCCCTGGTAGAAGAACATGCCGGCGAGACCGATCGCGACGGTCAGGCCGGAGAACGTGATGGCACGGCCGGCGGTGGCCATCGAACGCGCGATCGCGTCGTCGACCGAACGGCCGCGCGCGAGCTCCTCACGGAATCGATTCACGATGAACAGCGAGTAGTCGATCGCCACGCCGAGGCCGATGAGCGTGACGATGTTGAGCGCGTACTGCGACACGTCGGTCGAGTGGCTCAACGCGAACGTCGCGGCGACCCCACCGACGACGGCCAGGATGCCGACGCCGAGCGGCAGCATCGCCGCCAGCACCGTGCCGAACACGAGCAGCAGCAGGATGAGCGCGAGCGGGAGCGAGACGACTTCGGCGCGCTGCAGGTCGGCCTCGAGGATCGTGTTGAAGTCGTGGTTGATCGCCAGGTAGCCCGTGGCCTGCACCGAGAGGACGTCTGACGTGATCTTCCCGCGCAGCTCCGCGTAGTACTTCCCGGCCGTGACGGAGTCGTCCTTCACGCTCACGACCGCGACGGTGGCGTGCTGGTCCTTGGAGATGAACTGGGCGGCGGTGGCCCCCGCGTCGTAAGCGGTGCTCACGGACTGCACGCGCGGGTCGGAGCGGACCGCCACGAGCGAGCGGTCCACGGCGGTCTTGAACGCGGGGTCCGTGGCGACGAGGGTCGGGCTGGTGAAGAGGACGGTGAAGGCCGTCTGGGTGGAGCGCGGGAGCTCGGTCTCGATGAGCTTGGCGCCCCGTCCCGATTCGGAGGTCTGGATGATCCCGCCGCTCCGCAGATCGCCACCGGCCGCGCTCACGAAGACCGACAGGACCATGAGCGCACCGGAGACGATGAGGAACGCCCACCGGAACCGATAGACGAAGTGCCCCCAAGCCGCGAACATGCCGCCTTCCCCTTTGCCGCGAACCGTGTTTACGCTGTAAACTAGCGGCGGATGACCGCTCTGTCAATCAATACGCGGGCCCCGCTGACCCGGTCACGGATCGCCCAGGCCGCGCTGGCGATCGTGGATCGCGACGGGCTCGACGCGCTCTCGATGCGCCGCCTCGGCGCGGAGCTCGGGGTCGAGGGCATGGCCATCTACCGGCACTTCCCGAACAAGGCCGCGGTGCTCGCCGGAGTCGTCGAGGTTCTGCTCGCCGAGCTGGTGATCCCACCGCCGTCCGACGTCCCATGGCAGACCGTCTTCCGCGAGGCGTCGCGCGGATATCGCGCGCTCCTGCTGCGACACCCGCACGCGATCCCCCTCCTCGCGACGCTGCCGCTGAGCGACCCGGCGGCGGCGCGAGCGGCCGGCGCGGTGATGGCGCTGCTGCGCGCAGCCGGCTTCGATGCGCAGAGCGCGCTCAAGACGCTCGCGACGATCACCTCATACGTGATCGGGGTCGCGCAGTGGGAGGTCGGCACCGCGCCGTATCGCCAAGCGCGCGGCGACGCGCCGTTCGCGCTCCCACCCGACGCGGATCCGTATCTCGTCGAGCTGCTGCCCCAGCTCGCGGAGGACGACTGCGACGAGACGTTCGAGTTCGGGCTCGACGTCATCGTGCGCGGGCTGGAGTCGCGCGCATAATCAGAGCGTCAACGGGGTGTGGCGCAGCCTGGTAGCGCGCAACGTTTGGGACGTTGAAGTCCCGGGTTCAAATCCCGGCACCCCGACAGGGGAGCTAGCGCGTTCCCGCCGGCTCCATCACGCTGACCGCATCGCCCACGCGCACCGGACCGTCGGCCGCGACCACGCTGCACACGAGCCCCCGGCGGCCCTCGAGCATCGACTGGAACTCGCTCGCGTCGGCGATGCCGTTCATCTCGCCGATGTGCGTGCACGGGTCGCACGTGCCGTTCACCCGGAGCGTGATCGCGCCGATCCGCAGTAGGGTGCCCTCGGCCAGGCTCCCGAGCGCCGGCAGTCCCTCGATGGTGAGCTGCTCGCGCAGATCCCCCGGCTGCACGCCGACGGCGTCGTGGGTCGAGCGATCGACGATCGTGACCGCGCGCTTCGTGCGCTGGACGTGCGAGTCGCCCTCGATCCCGCCGCCGACGCGAACCGGCGCTTCGGCGACCGCGCGCATCGGCTTCCCATGCCCTTCGTGCAGCTGCAGCGACACGACCCGCGCCATCAGAGCGACCTCCGCTTCACCGCATAGCGTCCCACGGTCCGACCATGGCGGTCCACACTCGGAGCCATGACCGACACGGTGTACAGCATCGGCCACGGGACGGCGGCGGTGGAGGACTTCATCCGGACGCTCGCCGACGCCGACGTGCGGCGGCTGGCCGACATCCGCAGCGCGCCCGGCTCGCGCCGCAACCCGCAGTTCGGCCAGGCCGCCCTGCGCGAGACGCTCGCCCGAGCGAGCATCGAGTACCTGCACCTGCCCGGGCTCGGCGGACGGCGCGCCCCACGCGACGACTCGCCGCACACGGGCCTCCGGGTCGCGGCGTTCCGCGGCTACGCCGATCACATGGCCAGCGACGAGTTCGGGACCGACTACGGCCGATTGCAAGAGCTCGCCCGCGCCTCGCCGACCGCGTTCATGTGCGCCGAGACCCTGTGGTGGAAGTGCCACCGCCGCCTGCTGGCCGATCGCATGACCGCCGACGGCTGGACCGTCGTGCAGCTGCGCGTCGGCGGCCCCGCGGAGGCGCACCGCCTCACCGACGCCGCACGGGTCGAGCAGGGCCGGCTCTCGTATGACTGATACTCCCGGCGTGCAGCGCACCTGGCCGGACGATTGGGAGCGTCGCTACCGCGGTGAGAGCTGCCCGATGTGTGCCCAGGGCCGCCCCGACGAAAACGAGTTCGGGATCCGCGTGTACAAGAGCGACACCGCCGATGCCTATCTCCAGAAGGCCGACGTCGGCCAGCGCGGGTACTGCATCGTCATCTGGCGCGGCCGGCACGTGGCCGAGCCGACGCAGCTCAGCGACACCGAGGCCGGGATGTACTGGGGCGACGTTCTCCGGGTCGCGCGCGCGATCGAAGTGCACTACACGCCGGCGAAGCTCAATCTGATGATGCTCGGCAACGCGCTGCCGCACCTGCACACCCATGTGGTGCCTCGCTACGTGGACGACCGCGATCCCGGCCATCCGCCGCGCTTCATGAACGCCGGCGAGACGCCGGCCGCGTCGCCGATCGACGACGTGCGGCGCGACGCCGCGAAGCTCCGCGAGCTCATGGAGGGCCAGATCGCCGAGTAGCTAGATGAGCGCCTGGCCGCCGTCGGGCCCGCGAAGGCCGTACCCGAGGGCGCGGTCCGCGGTGATGTGGATGAGCCAGCCGAGAAGCGGCCACGGCGCCATGCCGGCGACGAGCGCGCCGGCCCAGAGCAGCGCCGGCACGGTGACCGTGTGGAAGGCGTTGTAGATCGGCACCGCCCGGGGCGGCAGCGCGCCGCGACCCGGCATCGGGCCGAACGCCGGAGCGACGACGAGCCCCAGATCGGGACCGACGAGCAGGACCCAGAACAGGACGCCGAGCTCGTCCCGGTGCACGTAGGCCGCGCCGGCGAGGATTCCCGCGAGCACCGCGTACTCGATGACGTGGATGACCCGCGCGCTCATGCGTCCGCCAGCGCCGCGCGCAGCTTCGCCGCGGCCAGCCCGCGGTGGGAGACGGCGTTCTTCTCCTCCTCCGGCAGCTCGGCCATGGTGCGGCCGTCCTCCGCGAGGACGAATATCGGGTCGTAGCCGAACCCCACCCGCCCGCGGGGCGATTCGGCGATCTCGCCCCGCACCTCGCCGGCGAACGTCTCCACCCTGCCGTCGGGCTGGGCGAAGGCGATGACGGCCACGAACCGCGCGGTGCGTTCGGTCACGCCGTCGAGCAGTGCCAAGAGCATTCGGTTGCGGTCGGGCTCCGCGACGTCCTCGCCGAAGTAGCGGCGGCTCCGCACGCCCGGCGCGCCGCCGAGCGCGTCCACCTCGAGGCCCGAGTCATCCGCGACGGTCGGCAGGCCCGTGGCCCGCGCGTACGTGAGGGCCTTGAAGATCGCGTTCTCGGCGTACGTCGGCGCGTCCTCGGGCGGGTCAGGCGGCGGGTCCGCAAGGTCCGTCACGCTCCGTACCTCGACGTCGAGACCTTTGAGCAGCGCGCGCAGCTCGGCGATCTTGCCGCGGTTCCGCGTGCCGAGCAGCAGCGTGCGGGTCACCGCAGCGCGCGGCGCTGCGCTTCCATCAGCTGATCGATGCCGTGCATCGCGAGGGCCAGCACGCGGTCGAAGTCCGCGCGGGAGAACGGCTTCTTCTCCGCCGTCCCCTGCACCTCGACGAGCTCGCCCTTCGCGGTCGCGACGACGTTCACGTCCGCGTCGGCGATCGAGTCCTCGGCGTAGGCCAGGTCGAGCATGAGCTCGCCATCGACGAAGCCGGCCGAGACCGCGGCCACCTGATTGATCAACGGGCTCGGGGACATCTTCCGCAGCGCGTGCGCGAGCGCGACGTAGCCGCCGGTGACCGCCGCGGTCCGCGTACCGCCGTCCGCCTGGAGCACCTCGCAGTCGACGGTGACGCTGCGTGGCCCGAGGGCCTTGAGGTCGATGGTCGTGCGAAGAGCCCGGCCGATCAGCCGTTGGATCTCGAACGTGCGCCCGCCCGGCCGGCCGGCGATGCTCTCGCGCTGGCTCCGCTCGGGCGTGCTCCGCGGCAGCATCGCGTACTCGGCCGTGATCCAGCCGGTCCCCTTGCCGTCGAGAAACCGTGGCACGCTGTCGGTGAGCGTCGCGAGGCAGAGCACGATCGTGTCGCCGAACGCGATGCGCGCCGAACCCTCCGCGAACTTCGAGACACCGACCTCGATGGTCACAGGTCGCAGCGCCTCGGCCGCCCGGCCGTCAGGCCGCTTGAACTTCGACATTCGTCGCCTCCCAGAGCGCGCGCAGCTCGCCGGGCTCGTACGACTCGAGCTCGCGACCGTCGGCCTTGGCCCGCTGCTCGACGCGCCCGACGTGCGCGGTGAAACGCCCGTTCGCCTCGCGGAGCGCGGCCTCGGCGTCGAAGCCGCGCTCGCGGGCCTC
This sequence comes from Chloroflexota bacterium, assembly GCA_034666765.1. Classification (GTDB taxonomy): domain Bacteria; phylum Chloroflexota; class Limnocylindria; order P2-11E; family P2-11E; genus UBA4735. Next base: position 7,138 of record JAXDLF010000063.1, on the reverse strand, counting down.
GGCGACCAGATCGAACAGCAGCTCCCCGAGGAACTCCGGGTCGTCGATGTCGAGCGGCAGCTCGATCCGGGGCGGCCGGAGCTTCACCCGCGCGGCGCGCTCCTGCAGCCGCTCGGCGGCGAAGAGCGCCGGCAGCGATCGCGGCACGCCATCGAGGATCGACGTCCGCTCGCGCTTCTCCGAGCGCTTGATCTGCTCCCACTGCACGAGCAGGTCCGTGCCGTCGAGGCTCGTGCCGCCGAACACGTGCGGGTGGCGGCGAATGAGCTTCTCGCCGATGGAGCGCGACACGTCGGCCAGGTCGAACGCGCCGGCTTCGCTCGCGAGCTGGGCGTGGATCGCGATCTGGAACAGCAGATCGCCCAGCTCGTCGCGCAGCGTGTCGAGATCGCCCCGATCGAGGGCCTCGAGGGTCTCGTAGGCCTCCTCGAGCAGGTGCGGCCGAAGGCTCGCGTGCGTCTGCTCGCGATCCCACGGACAGCCACCGGGGGCCCGCAGCCGCTCGGCGATGCGCGCGACGGTCCCGAGCGCGGCGAGGTCGGCGTACGGATCGCGCGGCGGCAGCACGAGGACGCCATCGGACTCCGCCGCGTCGAGCACGTCGGCGGGATAGTGCTTCAGGAGGAGTGCGCGGTCGACCGGCGCGTCCAGGACGATGACCACCGCCCGGCCCGCCGAGAACGAGTGCCGGTCGAGCGCCGAGGCGGGCACGATGTCGACACCTCCCGGCCAGCGCTCGATGGACGCGCGCGCGAGCTCGCTAGGGCTGGAACTCATAGCCCGGCACGAGCTTCTGGACATCGTGCACCCGCCGATTCTTGTCGAACCAGTAGGCGTACGCGCTGTCGTGGATCTTCGTGCTCTGGGCGTCCGTCAGGGCGCGGGCGGGGTCCTTCTCCACGACCTTGTAGAACTCGCTCTGCCCGATGGTCGAGAACTGCCGGCTGATCGTGCCCGGCGCGAGGGCGAACAGCTCGTTCTCCTTGGACACGCTGTCGAGCTGGCCGCGCGCGAACCAGCCGGCATCGCCGCCGTTCGCCGCCTCGGTCGTGTCCTCGCTGTACTTCTTGGCGACCTCGGCGAAGTCGGTGCCCTTGTCGAGCTCCGCCTTCGCGTCGCTGATCTTCTTCAGCGCATCGGTGAAGTCCGTCGGCACCTGGCTCGTCGGCGACGGGAGGCTGATGAGGATGTGCAGGAGGTGGATCTGCTCCGTCGGGGACGTCGCCGCCTGGGCCTGCGCGACCGCCGTGTAGTGCTCGCGCAGCATGTCGTACTTCGTGTGCAGGAGGATCTCGTCCATCCCGAAGCCGCTCGCGAGCCACCGCTGGATGACCGGATTGGCGGCCGCGCCGCGGCGCTCCTTCACCTGGATGACGTGATAGCCGAACTGCGATTTCACCGGATCCGAGATCTCGCCGACCTGCAACGCCCGCGCGGCGGTGTCGTACTCCTTGACGAGCTCGCCGTTCCCGACGAAGCCGATCTCGCCACCGGAGTCCTTCGAGCCGGTGTCGTCGGAGCCCTGCGCGACCGTGTTCCAGAGCTCCTGGTTGTTCGGATCGGCGCGCAGCTGCGCGGCGATGGCCTTGGCCTTCGCGAGCGCGGCGGCGTCGGCCGCGGCGGTATCGGTGTTCGTCTCGTCGATCTTCACGAGGATGTGCCGCGAGCTGTACTGGCCGAACGACTCCTCGTACTTCGCCTGCAGGTCGGCCGGCGAGATCGTGTAGCCGTCCTGATGCGCGACCGAGTCCAGAAGGGCCTGCTCGACGAGCGAGTTGACCGCGATGCCGTCGTAGTCGGCCTTCTGCGACGCGAGCTGCGGATCGTTCTCCGAGCCCGCGGGCACGCCGTTGTCCTGGTAGAACTTCACGAGCTCGTAGTCGCGTTCGTGGAAGTACAGCCTGTACGGGAGCACGTGGCCGTCGATCATCGCGGCGGGCTTGAGATTGATCTCGTAGTACCGATTCGTGCCCGCCCAGACCATCAGGCCGATCGCGCTGCTGAGCAGCACCGTGAAGACGACGATGATGATCGTCTGCTGGCGGCGCTCGCGCTGCCAGCGGGCCTGGCGCTGGCGCTGGGTCAGGCGGGGCAGTGGGATGCGGCGTGCCACGAAATCTCCCCTGAACGTGCTGCGAGCCCGCGAGGCGGGCTCACGTCAAATGGTAACGCTCGTCAGCTAAGAGTTCGGTAAATCGCGAGGGTGTCATCCGCGGCGCGGTCCCAGGTGAACCGAGCGGCCCGCGGCACGGCGAGCTCCCGGAGCCGGCGCTGGAGCGCCTCGTCGCCGAGCAGGGTGACGAGCGCCTCACCGAGCGCCTGGGGATCCTCGGGATCGACGAGCACGCCCGCGTCGCCAACCACTTCCGCGACCGCTCCGGCCCGGTAGCCGACGACGGGCGTGCCGGCGGCAAGGGCCTCGAGCGGCGTGAGGCCGAATCCCTCGAGCCAGGCGGCGTGGAGCAGGCACTCCGCGCCGGCGTAGAGGGCCGCCAGCGTCGGATCGTCCACCCCGCCGGCGATGACGACACGTGCCGGATCGAGCCGCGATCGCGCGAGCGCGTCGCGCATGATGGGGGCGAGCGCGCCGAGCGTCCCGACGATGACCAGGCGCAGGTCGGGATCGCGGTCGGCCGCGCGCGCGAATGCCGCGAACAGCCCGGCCATGTTCTTCCGTGGATCGAACTGCCCGACGTACAGCACGTAGCGGCCCGGGACGCCGAACCGCTCGCGGGCGATCGCCGCGCCCGCCGGGCGCGACGGCGGATGGAACGATGCGTCGACGGCCTCGGGGATCACCCGGATGCGTTCGGCGGGCACGCCGAGCCGCGCGATCACATCGGCCTTCGTCGCTTCGGACACGGCGATGATCGCGTCGGCGCGCTTCGCGAGGGCGTACTGCCAGGCGTGCCCGGCCCGCGCGTAGGGCAGGCGCAGGTAGTGCCGCGGCCAATGCAGCGGGGCGAGGTCGTGGATCGTCAGCACCACCGGCCGGCGATGGATCGCGGGGAGCCCGAGCTGGACCGAGTGGTACACGTCGCCCTGGCCGGCGAGCTCGAACGGCAGCAGGAGCGGGTCGAGGGCCAGCATCGTGAGCTCCGGCCGCCTGAGCCGGTACGTCGCGCGGGTGCGATGCGGCGGCAACGGCGACGAATCCGGCGGCGCGAAGTTGCGGAGCGCCAGCAGGGTCCAGGCCACGTCGTCGGGCGCTCGCCGCGCGAACGCGGCGAGCAGATTGCGCGAGTAGCGACCGATGCCGCGCGTGCGGCTCACCGTCTGGAGATGTCGCGCATCGAAGACGACCCGCATCCGCCTCCGTACAGTAGGCCGCAGATGCTCTCGGTCGTCGTCCCGACGTACAACGAAGCGGGCTCGGTGACGGGGCTCGCCGAGCGGCTGCATCGCGCGCTCGCGGGACGTGAATGGGAGCTCATCATCGTGGACGACGGCTCACCCGACGGGACGGCGAACATCGCCGCGGGCCTCGCGCCGCGGATCCCCGTCCGCGTCGTGCGTCGCGCCGGCAAGGCCGGGCTCGCGAGCGCCGTGGTCGCCGGCTTCGCGGCCGCCCACGGCGACACGCTCCTGGTGATGGACGCCGACCTGTCCCATCCGCCGGAGGTCGTCCCGGCGCTCGCGGACGCGATCGCGCGGGGCGCGGACCTCGCCGTCGGCTCGCGGTACACCGCCGGCGGCGGCGTCCGGGACTGGCCGCTGAAACGGCGCGTCGTCTCCCGCGTCGCCTGCCTCATGGGGAACGCCCTCGTGCCGGTGCGCGACGCGACGAGCGGCTTCTTCGCCCTGCGCCGTTCGGTGCTCGACGGGGTGAAGCTCAACCCGATCGGCTTCAAGATCGGCTTCGAGGTCATCGCGCGCGGCCGGTACAAGAGCGTCGTCGAGGTGCCCTATACCTTCCGCGACCGGGAGCTCGGCGCGTCGAAGTTCGGGCGGCGGGAGATCATGCAGTACGTGGTGCAGCTCGGTCAGGTCGCGCGCGACAAGCTGCTGCGGAGGATCTGAAATGAAGATCGGGGATCTCGAGCTTCGCCCGGCGACGCTGGACGACGCGGGGTTCGCCGCCGATCTGTACACGGCCCTGCGGCCGGACGACCCGGATGACGCCGCCCTCGTGCGCCATTGGTGGAAGGTCGAGGCGACGGACAACGTCATCGAGCGCTGGATCGCGAGCCGCGACGGCCAGCCGGTCGGAGAGGTGTTCCACCGCCACGCGCCGTGGGACAAGATGCCGACGCGATATGGCCGCGTCTCGGGCGACCTGCTGCCGCGGTGGCGCACGCCGGAGCGGCTGGACGCGCTGCTCGGACACGCGGAGGCGCGCTCGCGAGCGGATGGGACGAAAACCTTCACGACCTGGGCCTGGGAGGACGACCGCGTCCTGCTCGACGTGCTGGCGGCACGGGGATTCACGGAGGAGCGGCGCGAACGGTTCTGGGAGTGCGACCTCGTGGCCAACCGGACGAAGCTCGAAGCGATGGCCGAGGAGTCACGGGCGCGCATGCGCGCCGAGGGCATTCGGATCCTCACGCTGGCGGACGACACCGACCCCGAGAAGTACCGCAAGCTCTGGCGGATGAGCGACGAGGCCGAGCAGGACATCCCGACCACGGTCCCGCACATCGGGACGCCGTGGGACGTCTTCGAAGAATGGATGCGCTCGCCGGGTCTCCGCGAGGACCGTCAGTGGATCGCCCGCGACGGAGACGACATCGTCGGCGTGTCGCAGCTCAGCTACCCGCCGACACGCGGCGCCGTGGAGACCGACTGGACCGGCACGGCGCGCAAGGTTCGGGGCCGCGGGGTGGCGCGCGCCCTCAAGTGCGAGACGGTGATGCAGGCGATCGCGTTGGGCGTCGACAGGGTGCGCACCGACAACGACGGCGAGAACGCGCCGATCCTCCACCTGAACGCCTCGATGGGCTACACCCGGCGGAAGGACCAGATCCAGCTGATGAAGCCTGCCTAGGCCCGCCGCCGTGGGCGCGCGGCGGCTCGATCACGTCGTCATCGCGGTCCGCGATCTCGCCGCGGCCATGGACTCGTATCGCGCGCTCGGCTTCGACGTGCGCGCCGGTGGCCGGCACACCGGCCGCGGCTCGCACAACGCGATCGTCCGGTTCCGCCTCGACTACCTGGAGCTGATCTCCGTGTACGACGAGGCCGAGGCGCGCTCGGCGGGTCGCGGCGAGCTGCTCGAGTTCCTGGCCGCGCGCGAGGGCGCGGCCGCATTCGCGCTGGCGACCGAGGACATCGACGCCGAGGCCGCCCGCATCCGCGCCGGCGGCCTCGAGGTCATCGGGCCGTTCGCGATGGAGCGCCTCCGTCCCGATGGCTCGCGGCTCTCCTGGCGCCTGGCGATCCCCGGCGACGGCTCGTACGGGCGGCCGTGGCCGTTCTTCATCCAGTGGGACCAGCCGGACGCCGAGCGGCTCGCCCGGGACGGCGGCGGCGCGCACCCGAACGGCGCGCGCGGCATCCGGTCGGTGGCGGTCGGCGTCACGGACCTCGCCGCGGCGCGGGGACTCTATGCGGACGTGCTCGGCCTCGAGCCGGTGGGCGAGGACACGTTCGCGGCCGGGCCGGCGACGCTCTCGCTCGCGCGAGCCGCGGCGGACGGCCCGATCGGGATCACGCTCGCCGCGGCGGCGACCCGCGCGCTCGACGCGGCCGTCGCGCGCACGCCGATCCGCCTGGAGGCGTAGGCCGCGGTCACGGCGGCGAGCCGTACGCCGCCGTGCCGCCCTCGAACACGCGCCACCGTCCACTCTCGAGGCCCAGCTGGAAGAACTGCGATCCGGAGGAGCCCTGGGTCCATGCCCCGCCCGCCGGTTCGCTGACGAACTTCCAGGTTCCCTGGACGTACACCCGCCCGCCGACCTCGCCCACGCGACGCGAGACGCGGTCGGCGGTCATCGGCAGCGTGGCCCAATTCGCGAACCCGACGTCCTGGGCGAAGCAGTCGAGCACCGCGTCGGTGTCGCCCGCGCCGATGAGGGCCATGAGGCGATCGACGGTGTCCTCAGGCTTCGCGCTCGAGGCACAGGCACCCTCGCGGACACGCGCGGACGGCGGAGTGGGCGCGCCGGTCGGATCGAGCTCCCACGCGACGCGCAGGAGGTCGCCGCCCGGGTAGGTCGACGAGCTGATCCACAGCACGCGGCCGCCTTCCTGCCAGCGGACGATCCGTAGTGCCGGGCCGGACGGATCGGTGAACAGCGACGACGGGAAGCTGAGCACGGCGGCGGATCGCCGCACGCGCGTGCCGAGGCCGGACTGCCCCGACGGCTGCCCCGGCCCCGGGCCACCCATCCCGAGCTCGATCGATCGGCCCGCGCCGCTGTACGTGACGACGTACCGGGGGTCGGCGGCGTCGGCCACGAGGGTCGTGATCGCGACATGGTCGCGGTCGAGCGTGCCCGGGAGCCACGTCGGCATCGCGACCGGATCGCCTCGGGGCAGTCGCGCGACGACCTGGGTCCAGATGTCGCGCTCCGCCGCCGTCGTGATGGCCGTGCCGCTCGCGGTCGGGAGAGGCGCCGACGTCGGCGGCAGGGTGCCCGAGACGGCCGCGGTCCGCACGGTGCCGGAGGTCACCGCGGGTGTGACGGCCGCCGGAGCGCAGGCCGCCACGAGCACCGCGAACGCCAGACCGCGCCGCAACGACATGCCGTGATGGTGCGCCGCCCTCGCGGCGCCGTCGTCCGAGTTACGGGCCGCGCAACTCGTACGCCCGCGGGGCCCTAGGCCGGGCCGAGCTCGTCGCGCAGAGCGTCGATCACGTACGTCTGCTCCTCGTCGGTCATCGTCGCGAAGAGCGGGATGAGCATCGTGTGCGCGGTCGCCTCCTCGGTGATCGGCAGCGACACCCTCCCGATGCGATCGAGGTAAGTCTTCTCGAGGTGCGAGGCCATGACCCCCCGCCGCGTCGCGATCCCGTGCCGCAGCAGGTTCGTCATGAGCTCCTCGCGGTCGAGCCTGCAGTCCTTCGTGAGGCGCAGGCAGTAGCTCTGGTAGGTGTGCGTCGCATACGGCGGCACGTACGGGATCTCGAGGCCCTTGATCTCCGGCAGCTCGCGGTTGTAGCGCTCCGCCTTCTCGACGCGGATCCGCAGCAGCTCGG
>JAXDLF010000062.1:0-18366 GCA_034666765.1 Chloroflexota bacterium | reverse complement strand
GCGCGGTCGCGGATTACGCGCTCGTGGCCGAGGGCACCGGATTCGGGATCGTCGGCATCGAGCCCGGCAAGGCCCACTTCAAGGTGACGGTCACCACCGACACGCCGCGGTACTACACGCCGTACCTCCCGCGCCCGACGGGCCTGGCGGACGCGCCGAACGCGATCGTTCGGGCCGCCGCGGTCATCGCCGCGTTCGAGGAGTGGGCCTACGCGTACCAGCAGCGGAACACGTACCGCGGCACCGCCGGGACGATCGTGCCGAAGGCGAGCGTGAACGCCATCCGTTCCGGCTACCCGTTCAACCTGACGAGCGCGCCGCAGATCTGCTCGTTCTACGTCGATACGCGCATCCTCCCCGGGGCCAACCCGATGGACGTGCGCGACGAGCTGCGCGGCGTCCTCCGCCGGTCCGAGGTCGCCGGGACGGTGGAGCTGTTCCTGTACCGGCCGGGCTTCGAAGCCAAGGGCGCGGAGCGGCTCATCGAGACGGTGCGCCGCTGTCACGGCCAGACCTTCGCCACGCCGCCGGCGATCGTCGGCGATCCGGTCACGAGCATGTGGCGGGACACGAACGCGTTCAACGAGCTCGGCATCCCGGCGATCAGCTACGCGCCGCGCGCCGCCAGCCACGCGACGAAGAAGTCGTTCAAGGTGAAGGACCTGCAGGACGCGGCCAGGGTCTACGCCCGGATCGCGATGGACCTCTGCAACCAGGAGCGGCCGGCCCGGGTGCCGCTGGGCGCGCATCTGAACCGGGACATCGCGGCGTCGGTGAACGGGGGCTAGCGCTCCGAGAACACCAGGCTCTTCACGACCACGGGCACCACGGCCTTGTCCGGTACGACGGCGCCGATGTCGATGAAGTCGAGGTCCGAGAGCACGATCTGGTCGACGCAGACGAGCGGGACAGCGACCCGCAGCTCGGTCTCGAGGATCTGGCCGACGATCCCGGCGACGTCGGCGTCGAGCACCACGACGAGGGGATGGCCCGCCGCGAGGCGGCCGCGCGTGCCCTCGGCGATGCCGTCGCACAGGGCGCGGAGCGCGGGGTACGCCGGCCCGTGCCGCCAGCGGACGGCGAGCGCGAACGTCCCATCGTCCTGGTCCAGGCGCGTGATCCCGCGCCGGATCTCCTCGGCGATCGCGGCGGCGTCCGGGGCGTCGGGACGGACCGCGACCGCCGCGAGGTTCCGCAGGGGTAGCCGCGACGGGTCGGTGAGGAACAGGGTGTCCCCGCTGACCTGCACGGTGTACTGGGACGCGCCGATGCAGGTCGCGCGGATCGACTCGACCGGCCGGAGGACGGTGAAGCCGGCGCTGCCGCGCACGATGGCCCGGCCGAGCATCCGGCCGAGGTCGCCGTACTCGGCGTCCTGCCAGCCGTAGATGTATTCGCCGACGCCGCCGGAGAACATCAGGACCGGGAACGGGCCCGGTGTGGCGAGCGGCTCGGTGAGCCAGACCGACGGATCGTCGAACGGCCGTGCCGCGGGCACCCGCAGGGCCAGATCCGCGATCCGCTCGGCGACGCGCGCGAGCGACGGGCCGTCCGGCCGGTCGCCGAGCGCGATGCGCACGCCGGCCTCGCCGGCGACGCGCGCTCCGGCGCGTGTGGCCGTCCGGACCATGCCGCTCGCGTCCCAGGCGAAAAGGCGCGCGCCGATGTCGAGCGCGGCGGTCTCGAGGACCCGCCCGTCGCGGCAGACCGCGAGCTTCGTCGTGCCGCCGCCGATGTCGACGTTCAGAACCAGCGGCGTCCCGGGCGCCCGGGACGCGGCGACGGCGCCGGACCCGTGCGCCGCGAGCAAGCTCTCGAGGTGATGCCCGGCGGTGGCGCACACGAACTTGCCGCCTTCGCCGCTGAACAGGGCGACGATGGCGCTCGCGTTCTGCTGCCGGGCGGCTTCGCCGGTGGTGATGACCGCGCCGGTGTCGACGTCGTCGCTCGTCCAGCCCGCTTCGGCGTAGGAGCGCGCGATGAACGACGCGAGCGCCTCGGTGTCGATGCGGCGGCCGGACGCGTACGGGGTGAGCGTCACGTCGGAGCGGTGGACGACCTGCCGCTCGACGACGCTGTACGCGCTGGATAGGCGGATGCCCTGCCGCTCGAGCACGAGCGCCGAGAAGATCAGGTGGGAGGTCGTCGTCCCGATGTCGATGCCGACGGTGCGCAGGCGCAGCCGTTCGGTGGCCACGTTGCCCTCGTGGTCATCGGGGTCATGACCGTGATGCGCGTGCGCGTGCGGCAGCGGGTCGGTCGGGTTAGACGCGGACTTTGAAGGCGTCCATCTTCACCGGGACCCCGTTGGCGGCGCACCGCTCGAGGTAGGTGCGGTGGATCTGGGGGTCCTGATCCTCGTACTCGATCTGGTTCCCGCCCTGGGTGACGTCCTTGTCCACGCCCTGGTTGTCGAGGTACTGCGCGAGCTTCCACTTGTTCCCGCCCCAGCGGATGGCGAGGTAGCGCGCGGGCTCGTTGCCGGTGACGAAGTGCTGGTGCCACCAGAGTCCCGGCGGCACGAACAGCGTGCCGACCTTCCACTGGACCTCGGTCATCTCCTTGGCCCCCTGGGGCCACATGAGCGAGTAGCCGGTGCCGCTCAGCATGATCACGTGGTAGCCGGGGCCATGCCGGTGGCCCTTCTTGTAGGTCCCGACCGGGAACTCGGACACGTGCGAGACCATCGTGTTGTTGGCGAACTCGAAGCGGATGTTCTTGCTGCCCGCTCCGCGCTCGTGCCAGTCGCGCAGCTGGAATCGCCGGATGTCCGCGACGAAGTTCGTCTCCCACACGCGGCCGGTGTAGAGGGTGCCCGCGCCGTCGAAGTACTCCTTGCGGCCGTCGTAGCGGTCCCGGAAGCGGTAGTCCGCGCCGAAGATGAACTCGGTGTTGTGGATCAGATTCATCATGATCGGCATCGTCGTCACCGCGAGCAGCCGCGCGGGGAGCGAGCCCGACCCGTTGTGCAGCCGGTGGAGCGTGTTGAGCGGGACGGAGAAGAGGCTGCCCTCCTGCCACTCGAAGCTGCTCGGGGCCTCGCCCTCGTTCCAGACCTCGCAGGTGCCGCGACCGGTCAGGACGAAGAAGTACTCCTCGAAGAGGTGCTTCTCCGGCGCGCTCGACTTACCCGGGTCGAGCTCGATGAGGTAGCCGTTGTCGGTGTCCTCGGCGCCGAGGAGCCGGATGTACGCGCCCTTCGCGTCGAGGCGGGCCCATCTCCCGACCTCCGCCGTACGCAGGTCGGCGACCGCGACGCCGGTATGGATCGGGACGCCCTCCGTCTCGATGAACTGCTCGTAGGCGCCGCGGCCCCAGTTCGCCGGACGCTGCTGCTCCGTGCCGGTCGCTGCCGATGCGTCGCTCATGTTCCACCTCGCGTCATTCGAATTGCGCGAATTGCCGTCCGCCGGCCCGTCCGCGGGCCGATCGTAGCCGATGAAATACTTGGTCCCGCCACGCATGGCCGTGGCCAGGTATGGAGGAGACCGTGTTCCAGGATTTCACCCGGACCATCGAGCTGGTTGCCGCACCGGCGGCGGTGTGGGACGCGATGCTCGACGTGCGGCGCGTCGCCTCGTGGCTCTCGATCGTGCGCGACGTGCGGGACATCGATCCGCCGCGGCGGTACGCCGCGATGCTCGAGGACCGGCTGGGCCCGTTCGCGATGCGCGCCGATCTCGACGTCACGGTCGAGGCGGACGCGACGGGGCGGATGCACGTTGCCGCCGCGGGCGAGGACCGCCAGGTCGCCTCGCGGATCTCCGCGACCATCGATCTGCGGTGCGAGCCCCACGGCAGCGGGACGGCCCTCGCGGTGAGCGGGCGCTACGAGATCACCGGCCGCATCGCGACCCTCGGCTCGGGCGCGATCCGCAAGAAAGGCGACAAGATCCTCGAGGAGTTCTTCGCCAACCTGGGCCGGGAGCTCGGGGCGGGCGATCGGGCTGCCGACCGCGCGTCCACCTGACCCGGACCGCGCGGAAGCCCTGGATTCGGTGGCCACGCTCACTTTTGAGGCGACTGTATATCGGATACAGTCGCCTCGCAGCACTGACGGGGGGACCTGGGATTGGTCTTGCGGCGATTCGATGTCCACAAGGCGGCGTCCGTGGCCGAGGCCGTGGCCCTGCGCCAGCGCCACGGCGAGGACGCGGCCATCTACGCCGGCGGCACCGAGCTCCTCCTGGCGATGAAGCTGGGTGTCGCTCGCTGGCCCCACCTCATCGACATCAAGCCCATCGGCGCGCTTCGCGTCGTCACGGCGACGAAGGAGTGGCTGCGGATCGGCGCCACCGTCACCCACTGGGATCTCGAGCGCGACGCGGCGGTGGCGAAGGCGCTCCCGGCGCTCGCGGGCCTCGAGGCGAACGTGGCGAACGTCCGGGTGCGTGCCGCGGGGACCCTCGCCGGCAACCTGGCGTTCGCCGAGCCCCACGCCGATCCGCCGACGCTGCTGGTCGCGCTCGGCGCCCGGGTCCTGCTGGAAGGCAGCCGCGGTGCGCGCGCGCTGCCGGTGAGCGACTTCATCACCGGGATGTACCAGACGGCGCTCGGGGCGGACGAGCTCATCGTCGCGATCGACATCCCGCTCCCGCACCGTGACGTCCGGATGGCCTACGTGAAGTTCCAGATCCTCGAGCGGCCGAGCGTCGGCGTCGCGGCCGTCGCGACCATCCGCGACGGCCGGTTCGTCGGCGCTCCGTCCGTCGTCGTGGGTGCGGTGGACGAAGTGCCGCGCGTCGTGCCGAGCGCCGAGCTCGCCGGCGCCGACGTCCGGGACCCGGGCACCGCGGACGCGCTCGCGGAGGCGGCGCAGGCGATCGTCGACCCAACGGACGATCTCGCCGGCAGCGCCGACTACAAGCGCCACGTCGTCGGCGTGTTCGTGCGGCGGGCGATCGGCTCGCTCGTCGCGAAGGCGGCGTAGCCGATGGCCAGACGCGAGATCGGGCTCCGGCTCAACGGCACCGACCGGCGGCTCGAGGTGGAGGACCAGGTCCTGCTCATCGAGCTCGTCCGCGGCCTCGGGCTCGTCGGCACGAAGCTGAGCTGCGACACCCAGGTCTGCGGCGCCTGCACCGTGCTCGTCGACGGGCGCCCGGTGAGCTCGTGCACCACGCTCGCGATCGAGGCCGACGGCCGCGCCGTCGAGACCATCGAGGGGTTGGCGAACGCGGGGGTCGGGGCTCCCGGAAGCGAAGCTCCAACGCTGCATCCGCTCCAGCAGGCGTTCATCGACCGCTTCGCGTTCCAGTGCGGGTACTGCACCCCGGGCATGATCATGGCGGCCAAGGCGCTGCTCGACGAGCACCCCAGGCCCGACGCCGCCGCCGTCCGGCACTGGATGGAAGGCAACATCTGCCGCTGCACCGGCTACGCGACGATCGTCGAAGCGGTCCTCGACGCCGCCGATCCGGCCGCGCGCGAGCGGAGCCTGCCGTGAGCCAGCGCCATCGGGTCGCCGGCACGTCGGCGCCGCGCGCCGACGGCATCGCCAAGGTGACCGGCGCCGCACGCTACGCGATCGACATGTCCCTTCCCGGCATGACCCACGTCATCGTCGTCCGGTCCACCCGGGCCCACGCGCGCATCCGCGGCATCGAGCGCGACGCCGCCGCGGCGAGCCCCGGCGTCCTGCGCGTCATCACCGGCGCCGACCTGGTCGCGGCCGGCCTGACGCCGTACTACGGCCACGTCGTGCTCGACCATCCGGTGCTCGCGATCGGCAAGGTCCGCTTCCACGGCGAGCCCGTCGCGCTCGTCGTCGCCGAATCGAGACGCGAGGCCGCCGAGGCCGCCGATCTGGTCGCGATCGACTACGAGGAGCTGCCCTCGGTCACCGACGCCCTCGAGGCCCTCGCTCCGGGCGCGCCGGTCCTGCACGAGGAGCGGGGCGAGCGGGTCGGCGACGAGGGCATGGATGGCGGCGCCGCCGGGCTGGTCGGCAACGTCTGCTCGGTCGCGGAGTTCGGCTGGGGCGACGTGGAGGCGGCCTTCGAATCCGCGCCGGTCGTCGTGGAGGGCGAGTACCGCTACCCGATGCTGTACGGCTACGCGATGGAGCCGTACAACGCGCTCGCGTTCTTCGACCAGGGCGACCTCGTCGTGTACTCGAGCGCGCAGCACGTGTACATGGTCCGGCGCGACCTCGCGCGCATGTTCGGACTGGCCCTCGCCCGCGTGCGCGTGATCGCGCCGTACGTCGGCGGCGGCTACGGGACGAAGTCGTACACCAAGGTCGAGGGCATGACCGCCATGGCCACCTACTTCACCGGGCGGCCGGCGAAGCTCGACTGCAGCGTCGAGGAGGCGATGCTCACGACCCGGTCGGACTCGGCGTTCATCCGCGCCCGGTCGGCGTTCACGAAGGACGGGATGCTGCTGGCGCGCGACTTCGAGATCGTGATGAACTCCGGCGCCTACACCGACAACAGCCCGCTGGTGAACCAGAAGACGGCGAACCGCTGCTTCGGCCCGTACAAGGTCCCGGCCCTCCGGGTGCACGCGACCTCGACGTTCACCAACACGGTGCCCGCGAGCTCGCTCCGCGGGTTCGGCGCGCCGCAGGGGAACATCGCCGGCGAGCTCCAGATGGACGAGGCGGCCCTGCGGCTCGGGATCGACGCGGTCGAGCTCCGCCTGCGGAACCTCGTCGGACCGGGCGAGGAGCTGCTCCCCGGACGGCGGGGGCTGGACGCCGACCTCAAGGACGACCTCCGCTGCCTCGCCGTCTCGCTGGGCTGGCCCGGCGTGGGCGCGGGCTCGGTCGGGCTCGGCGTCTCGGCCTCCGACGCGGGCGCGTACCCGACCTCGACGGCGGCGGTCCGGATCCACTCGGACAGCTCGGTGACGCTGTTCACCGGGTCGACCGAGCTCGGCCAGGGTTCGCGCACCGTGCTGAGCCAGATCGTCGCCGAGGACCTCGGGGTGCCGCTCGAGAGCGTCGCGATCGTGAGCGGCGACACCGGGGTGGTGACCTACGAGCGCACGACCGGGGCGAGCCGGACCACGACGGTGACCGGGCGCGCGGTCCAGGAAGCCTGCAAGGATGCCCGCCGCCGCGTGCGCGAGCTCGCCGCGCAGGTGTTCGGGGTCCCGGTCACGTCGGTCGAGGACACCGCGGCCGGCGTCCGCTCGGGCGACCAGGAGCTGGCCTACGGCGAGGTGATCGAGCGGTGGTTCGGCGCCGGCGGTGAGGTGCTCGGGCACGGCGCGGTCCGCAAGGCCGATGGGTTCGCGAAGATGCCGCCGTTCTGGGAGATCGGGTGCAGCGGCGTGAGCCTGACGGTCGACCGCGAGACCGGCGTCGTCAGCATCGAGAAGCTCACGACCGTCGGCGACGTCGGCTTCGCGCTCAACCCGGCGCTCGTGCACGGCCAGGACGCGGGCGCGTCGATGATGGGGCTCGGTGCCGCGCTGCACGAGGAGCTGGTCTACGAAGGCGAGCAGCTCGTCAACTCCAACGTCGTCGATTACCGGGTGCCGCGCTTCAGCGATATCCCGAAGGACGTCGACCTCATCCTCGCCGAGCGGCGCGACGGGGCCGGACCGTACGGGGCGAAGGGATCGGGCGAGGGCGCCGGCAACACCATCGGCGGCGCGGTGGCGTCGGCCATCGGCCGCGCGATCGGGGTGTTCCCGCACCAGCTCCCGGCGACGCCCGAGCGGGTCTGGCGGCTCATGCAGGAGTCGAAGGCGGCCGCCAAGCTTCGTTAGGCGGGGCCGGGACTGACGAGGCGCATCGCCGTGATCACGTCCTGGGCCGCGTCGTAGCACGGCGCCAAGGCGTGCGTCCCGGCTTTGATCTCGGATTCGCTCACATCGGCTCCCAGCCTGCGCTCGTAGGTCAACACGATGAACCCGACCCGGTCAGGCGATGGAGGCGGGAATGATGCGCGCTCACCGAACGACGCGATCGAACGTTCCGCGATCTCCAGCAATCGTGTCGCTGCCTGTCGCACGCCGGCATGCCGGCCGGCGCCGATGACGCCTCCCCCGCGGCTCGTGTACAGGCTCACCGAACCATCGGCGACGGCGACCAGCGATGCCACGTCCGGGCCGACGCGCAGCTCCATGACGACGGCCCAGACGTGCGGCAGCGACGCCGTCGGCGCGAGCTTGAGCGCGCTCGGGTCGGTCCCGAGCAACATCGTTCGGAGCTCCGAGAACGCCGCCGGTCCTCGCGTGTCGTGACCGGCGGACGGGCGCCGCCACGGGACCCTCATCGGAGCGTCGCCGCGATCACCGCGCCGGAAAGACCAATGACTTCACGATGACCGGGACGACCCCGCTCGGCTGTTGGGGGACGCCGACGTCGATGTAGTCGAGGTCCCCGAGCTCGAGGCCGTCGAGCGTGATGAGATCCCCCGCGAAATGCAGCTCGTCGCGAAGCACGGCCCCGAGCGTAGCCGCGATGTCGCCGTCGATCGCGACGACGAGCGGCCGGCGCTCGGTGGCCCGCGCGATCCGCTCGGCGAGCGCGCGGATGCGCGCGTGCTCCGGCTCGCCGGTCCAGGCGACTGCCAGGGCGAGGGGACCGCTGCCGCCCGCGTCGGATCCCAGCGCGACCACCGGCACGTTGCGCAGCGGCAGTCGGGCGCCGATCCCGATCGTGCTCCCGGACACCTGCACCGTGAACTGCGAGGCGCCGATGACCGTCGCCCGGATGCCGTCGGTCGCGACCTCCAGCGGCGCCGGCAGCTTCGCCCGGCGTGCGACGAGCGCGTCGGCCAGCTCGCGGCCGAGATCTTCGTGATCGCCTCGCTCGCGGCCGGCGACGTACTCGGAGACGCCGCCCGACAGCATCACGCGCGCCGGAGCGGCCATTCGCGGCAGGGGCGCGAGCAGCTGCAGCGCCACCGCCACCGGTGCGCCGCGCGCGGCGGCGACGATCGCGTCCGCGAGCTCTCCGGCGATGCGCCGGCGGTCGGCCGGGTCCCGTCCGGCCCGGGATCGAGCGCCGACGCCGATCGCGCTCGTGGCGACGATGACGCCGTTCTCGATCCGCGCCAGCTTCGTCGTGCCGCCGCCGACGTCGACGTGGAGGATCGTCTCGTGGTCGCGGCGCGACCGCGCGACGCTGCCCGAGCCGTGCGCCGCGAGCGTGGCCTCGAGCGCGTGGCCCGCCGAGGCGCACACGAACCTGCCGCCCTCCGCCGCGAAGAGGTCGGCGAGCTCGTGGGCGTTGTGCCGCTCGAGCGCCGCACCGGTGAGGATGACCGCGCCGGTATCGACGTCGTCGCGGGCGAGGCCCGCGTCGCGGTACCAGCCGGCGATGTGCGCTTCGAGCGCCGAACGGTCGATCGTGTCCCCCGCCGAGTACGGCGTCAGGACGATGGGGGAGCGGTGGAGCACCTCGCGCTCGACGACCACGTACCGGCTCGAGAGCGAGTCGGCGAGACGCTGGAGCCGAAGCGTCGCGAACATCGCGTGGCTGGTGGTCGAGCCGATGTCGATGCCGACGGTGCGCAGGACGACGTCGTCGGGTTGGCCCTCTTCGAGATCGCCCGCGAGCGCGGCGGGATCGATCGCCTCGTCGTCGTGGCGATGCGGGTGGGTCAGGCCGGTTGGAAGACCGCGTCCATCCGCGAGGGGAAGCCGCGCTTCCGCAGCTCGTCCTCGTAGATCCGGCGGATCCGTGGATCCTCGTCCTCGTACTCGATCTGGCGGCCGCCTTCCTTGACGCTCACGTCCATGCCCATGAAGGTCGCGCGCTTGTCGGCGAGCGTCGGGTACCGCAGGCCGCCGAACGCGATCGCGAGGTAGCGCGCCGGCTCGGGCGAGACGTTGAAGTGCTGGTGGAACAGCCGGTCCGCCGGCGCGAATACCGAGCCGTGCTTCCAGTCGAACCGCTGGAGCTCCTGCTCGCCCTCCCACCAGTACAGGCTGTAGCCCTCGCCGGTGACGGCGAACACGTGGAAGTCCGCGCCGTGCCGATGGCCCTTCTTGTAGGTGCCCACCGGCATCTCGGACATGTGGGCGTGCATGGTGCCGTCCGCGAGCACGAACATGATGTTGCTGCCGCCGGCGCCGCGCGCCTTCCATTCCTTCAGCTCGAACGTGCGCAGGTCCGGAACGAAGTTCGTCTCCCACATGTGCCGGCCCGGCCGCATCGGCAGGAACGTCCCGTCGCCGCGGAACTGGCGCGACTCGCCGAATCGCGCGGGGAACGCGCGCGGGTTGTTCCAGATGAAGTCGGGGTCGCGGAACACGTTGAGCACCAGTGGGAGGTCGGTCACCGCGACGAAGCGGGCCGGCTCGGTGCCGCTGCCGTTGTAGTGGCGGTGCGACGCGTTCAGGGGGATCGCGAAGAGCGAGCCGGTCTGCCACTCGAAGCTGTGGCGCTCGCCCGCGGGCGACTCGACGCTCGTGCTGCCGCGGCCGGCCAGGACGTACACCACCGACTCGTACAGGTGGCGCTGCGGCGCGGTCTTGCCGCCGGGCTCGAGCTCCACGACCTGCATGTCGACGAAGTCGCCGCGCCCGGTCAGGTGGGCGAACGCGCCGCGGGCCTCGAGGCGGGGCCAGGGGGCCAGGTCGAGCGTGAGGAGGTCCAGGCCGAAGCCCTCGTGGACCGGCACGCCCTCGCCGCGGACCCATTCCTTGTAGGGGTCGACCAGGAATCGGGGCTCGGTCATCCCGCGATCGCTCCTTCCCACCTGCCGTGTTCGTGGATCGCGCCGCTGGGTGAGGCCGTGCCGGCGTGGCAGCCGAATGGTCTAACCATTATATTCTCAGAACTGGAGCAAGCCCGACCACATGGAGGAGCCCTCATGGCCGTAGAGACGAAGGCCCGCCGCCCGAAGAACCGCATCGCCGCCGATCTCTCTGGACCCCCCGCGAGCAAAGACGATATCCGCTCGCTCCCGGCGACGATCGAGTGGCTCCGTCGCGAAGGTCTCCTGCTCGAGACGGACGTGGAGGTCGACGGCGACCTCGAGCTCACCGGCGTGCAGAAGCACTTCGACGGAAGCTATCCGGTGCTCTTCAACAACGTGAAGGGGTACCCGCACGCCCGGGCGATCACCAACCTCTTCGCGAACATGGACATCGTCAACCGGTACTTCGGCTGGAAGGACGGGAAGGACCGCACCAAGCAGCTCGCCCATGCGCTCACGCACCCGATCCCGGCCGAGATCATCCCGCAGGATCAGGCGCCGGTGCAGGAAGAGGTCATCACCGACCCCAAGAACGTCAACGACTTCATCATGGCGATCCGCCACACGGTGCTCGAGTCGGAGATCACCATCGGCTCCGGCAACAGCGTGGTCATCGGCGACGTGTTCCACGGCGGCAGCCACATCGGCTACAACCGGATGAACTTCCGCTGGGGCAACGTCGGGACCTTCCAGCCCGCTCCGGGCAGCCACATGTGGCAGATCATGACCGAGCACTACAACGATCCGAAGCCGGTGCCGTTCACGATGGCCTTCGGCCTCCCCGTCGCGGCGACGCTCCTGGCCGGCGGCGGCTTCGACTACGCGGTCCTCCCGCGTGGCGGCGACGAGCTCGGTGCCGCCGGCGCGGTGCAGGGCTTCCCGATGCGCTACGTGAAGTGCCGCACCATCGACGCGTACACGGTCGCCGACGCCGAGTACGTGCTCGAGGGCGAGTTCTACCCCCAGGACAAGCGCTACGAGACCGCGGAGTCCGAGAAGGCCGACATCCAGGGCCGCTTCCACTTCCACCCGGAGTGGGCCGGCTACATGGGCAAGGCGTATCGCGCGCCGACCTTCCACGTGAAGGCGATCACGATGCGCAAGCGCGCGTCGAAGCCGATCATCTTCCCGCTCGGCGTGCACATGCTCGACTGCCACAACATCGACACGACCGTCCGCGAGTCCGCGATCTACGAGCTCTGCGAGCGCCTGCAGCCCGGCATCCTCCAGGACGTGAACATCCCGTACCCGATGACCGACTGGGGCGGCTGCATCATCCAGCTGAAGAAGCGGAACAAGTGGGAGGACGGCTGGGCCCGGAACTTCCTCGTCGCGGCGATGTCCTGCAGCCAGGGCATGCGTCTCGCGATCGCCGTCGACAGCGACATCGACATCTACAACATGGACGAGATCATCTGGTGCCTCACCACGCGGGTGAACCCGCGCACCGACATCCTGAATCCGCTCTTCGGCGGCGTCGGGCAGACGTTCATCCCGGAGGAGCGCCTCACGGCCGGCGACAAGCAGTGGACCGGCATGAACACGCGGTTCGAGGGCGGGATGGCCATCGACGCGACGATGCCGTACGGCTACGAGAACGACTTCATGCGGCCGGTCTACCCGATCGATCGGGTCGACCCGAAGAAGTGGTTCGACGATTCCGAGATCGCGAGCGCGAAGGCGATCATGCATGGCTGGGTCGAGACGCTCTCCCGGTACGGCCGCTAGGAGCGACGCCACGCAGGCCAGCGTGCCCTTCGGCGGAGCCGCCGGGGACTGGGCGAATTCGCTGCTCGGCGGCTGCCGGGTCCTGGACCTCGCGGACCTTTCGGGCGCGGTGTGCGGCCGCATCCTGGCGGATCTCGGCGCGGACGTCGTGAAGATCGAGCCACCCGGCGGGGAGTCCGACCGGCTGCAGCCGCCGTTCGTCGGCGACGTCGCCACCAGCGAGCGCTCCATCCCCTGGCTCGCCGCGAACGTCAACAAGCGCGGCATCACCTGCGACCTTTCGTCGACGGATGGGCGGACGCTCTTCGCGCGCCTCGCGTCGACCGCGCGCGTCGTCATCGAGTCGTTTCCGCCGGGCCGGCTCCGCGAGCTCGGCCTCGAGGAGGTGCTGCGCGACACGATCGTCGTCTCGATCACGCCGTACGGCCAGGACGGCCCCCTCGCGCACGTGCCGGGGTCGGACCTCGAGGTCACCGCGGCCAGCGGCAGCCTGTGGCTCGCCGGCGAGGAGGGCCGCGCGCCCGTCCGTACGGCCCAGCCACAGTCGCCGTACTGGAGCGGCATGTACGGCGCCATGGGTGCGCTCGTGGCGCTGCAGTCGCCGGTCCCGCAGCGCGTCGACGTCTCGGCGCAGGCAGCCATGACCACGGTGCATCCGCCCGCACCGGTGTGGTGGGACATCGCGAACGAGGACCATGGGCGCACCGGGCCGTTCCTGCTCGGGCGCAGCATCGTGGGCTCGCGGTTCCGCAACCTCTGGGCCTGCGCCGACGGATTCGTGAGCTTCGCGATCCAGGGCGGGCCGATCGGCCGGCACACCGGGCGGATGCTCGCGCGGTGGATGGGCGATCGCGGCGCGGTTCCGCCGGCGATCGCGGCCGTCGATTGGGATCGCTTCGACAACACCACGCTCACCCAGGCCGAGGTCGATGCGCTCGAGGCGGCGATCGCGCCGTTCCTCCGGTCGCTCACGAAGGCCGAGTTCTTCAGCGAGGTCGTGGAGCGAAAGATGCTCGGGTACCCGGTGGGCGACGCGTCGGACTCGCTCGCCGATCCGCAGCTCCAGGCCCGCGACTTCTGGCGGACGCTGGTGCCCGGGGAGGGTCTGCCGCCGTTCCCATTCCCCGGCGGCTTCGCGCTGTTCGACGGTGAGCGCCCGGCGGTGCGACGCCCCGCGCCGCGGGCCGGCCAGCACAACGCCGAGGTCTACGGCGGCATCGGCCTCGACCGGCGCGAGCTGGCGAGGCTCGAGGCGGCGGGGACGGTATGACCGAGATCGCGACCCGCCCGTCGGCACCGGCGCGCCCGGGCGCGCTCGCCGGGCTGCGGGTCGTGGAGATGGGGTTCGCGGCCGCCGGCCCGCTGGTCGGGAAATACCTCGCGAACTTCGGCGCCGAGGTCATCCGCCTCGAGAGCCGTCTCGCCGCCGACGTCTTCCGGACGACGTATCCGCCGTTCAAGGACGGCGTCGTCGATCCGGATCGGGCGGGCATGTTCGCCTTCTACAACGACGGCAAGCGCAGCGCGACGCTGAACCTGAAACACCCCAAGGGCGTGGCCCTCGCCCGCGCGCTCATCGGTCAGGCTGACGTGTTCGTCGAGAGCTTCACGCCCGGCACCGTGGCACGGCTCGGTCTCGGTCCCGAGACGCTGCGCGCCGAGCATCCCGAGCTCATCGTGCTGTCGAGCTGCAATCAGGGCCAGACCGGGCCGCACGCGTTCCACCCCGGCTACGGCAGCCAGCTCAGCGCGCTCGCGGGCTTCGTCCAGCTGCTCGGCGAGCCCGACTCGACGCCGGTCCTGCTGTACGGCCCCTACATCGACTACGTCGCCGTGGGCTACGGCGCGATCGCGGTCCTCGCCGCGCTCGAGCGGCGCAGGCGTACCGGGATGGGCTGCACGATCGACCTCTCGCAATACGAGGCCGGCCTGCAATTCCTGACGCCGTCGATCCTGGAGTTCGCCGCGAACGGGCGGATCCCCGGCCGGGCCGGGAACGCCGACCAGACCGCGGCGCCGCACGGCGTGTACCGCTGCGCCGGCGCCGACCGCTGGATCGCCCTGAGCGTCTGGACCGACGACGAGTGGTGCGCCCTCGCCGACCTCATGGCGCTCGACGGGCCGGCCACGGCCGCGGGACGCCGGGCCGTGCGCCCGCAGCTCGACGCGGCGATCGGGGCCTGGACCGCCGGCCGTGACCGCGACGCCGTCGTGGCGCTCCTGCGCGGCGCCGGCGTGCGTGCCGCGCCGGTCCTCTCGATCTCCGAGCTGTTCAGCGATCCGCAGCTCGCGCACCGCGGGATGTGGCCCACCGTGACGCACCCGGCCATCGGCGCGATGCACGTCATGGCGCCACCGTTCCGGCTCTCCGCGACGCCGAGCCTCCAGGAGCGGGCCGGCCCGACGGTCGGCGCGGACAACGATCACGTCTTCGGAGAGCTCCTCGGCCTCTCGCTCGACGAACGGCGCACACTCGAGCGCGATGGTGTCTTCGAGTAGGCCGTCCCCGGGAGGGATGTCGGGAAGCGCGAGAGCGCCCTTGGCGGACACGGCCATCGAGCGGCGCAAGGCCGAGCATCTGCGCATCGCCGCCGAAGAGGACATCGAGACCAACCGCGCGCCCGGATGGGACGACGTGCACCTCGTGCACGACGCCGTCCCGGTGGTCGACGCGGCGCGGATCGATCTCTCGGCGCGTCTCCTCGGCCACGCGCTCGCCCTCCCGCTGGTGATCGCGGGCATGACCGGTGGGCATTCCGGCGCCGAGCGGGTCAACGCGACCCTGGCCGAAGCGGCGGCGCGGCATGGCCTGGGCATCGGCGTCGGGAGCCAGCGCGCCGCGCTGCGCGATCCCAGCCTTCGCCGCACGTACGCGGTCGTTCGCGAGCGCGCTCCCAAAGCGTTCGTCATCGCGAACGTCGGCGTCTCGCAGCTCGTCGCGCAGGACGACGGCCCGCCGCTCGCGGCGAAGGACATCCGCGCGCTCATCGAGATGGTCGGCGCGGATGCGATCGCGCTGCACCTGAACTACCTGGAGGAGTCGGTGCAGCCGGAGGGCCAGACCCGGGCGGCGGGCGTCGAGGCAGCGATCCGCAGGCTGGTGCGCCAGAGCACGGTGCCGGTGATCGCGAAGGAGACCGGCGCGGGCATCAGCGGTCCGGTCGCGAGACGCCTGCGCGCCCTCGGGGTCAAGGCGATCGATGTCGGGGGCGTTGGCGGTACGTCCTTCGCGGCGATCGAGGCGCTTCGGGCCGAGGCCCGAGGCGACCGCGGGCGCGCGCGCCTCGGGGAGGTCTTCCGCGACTGGGGCGTGCCGAGCGCGGTCGCCGTCGCCGGAAGCGCGCGCTCGGGTCTGCCGGTCATCGCGACGGGCGGCGTCCGGAGCGGACTCGACGCGGCGAAGGCGCTGGCCCTGGGCGCGACCGTCGTGGGCGTCGGACGGCCGCTGCTCCAGGCGGCACTCGAGGGCGCCGAGGCGGTGGACGGCTGGATCGCGCAGTTCGTCCTCGAGCTGCGGACGGCGACCTTCCTGTCGGGCGTGTCCCGGGCGCGCGATCTCTCGACCACCCGCCCGGTCGTCACCGGGACGACGCGCGATTGGATCGACCAGCTCGGCTACGGCCCGCGGCCTCGCGCCCGTTGATCGACGAGCTTCGCGCGGCGTGGGCGTCGTCGCCCCGGCGCACCTTCGTCCTCCTGCCCCTGGCCGCCGTGATGGCGGAGCTGCTCCGGCGCCGGTCGCCCGTCCGTGGCGGCGTACCGGGGCTGCTACTGATGGCCGCGGGCTATGCGCTCTACCGGCTGTCGCGCGGCCATCGCGCCGCGCGGGGCGGCGGCGGGCCGGGCTTCGCGGCGCCGCCCGAGCGGCTCGTGACGACCGGTACCTACGCGCACGTCCGGAATCCGATGTACCTCGGGCAGCTGCTGTTCCTTGGCGGGCTCGTGGCGCTGACCCGATCGCCGCTCGCCCTCGCCGGGCTCGCGATGCAGTGGCAGCGGTTCGTGGAGCGGGTGGCCACGGACGAGCGGCGCCTCGCCGATCGATTCGGCCACGCCTACGTCGAGTACGTGGAGCACGTCCCGCGCTGGCTGCCGCGGCCGGCGTTCCTTCGCTCGCCGTACGTCCTGTTCCATCGCATCGCGGAGGCCGAGAGCGCCCGGGTGCGCCTGCTCGTGGTCGAGCTCGGCCTCAAGTCGCGGATCGCCTTCCAGAACGCCGAGACCGATGGAAAGGACGAGCTGGTGCGCCTTGGCGGCGGTTCCACTCCGGCGCTCTGGGATGGCGAGCGGCTGTTCACCGGCCCCGCGGAAACCGAAGGGGAGCTGCGGCGCATGAAGGGGAAGGCGTAGCGCGATAATCCGCGCGTGCTCGACCCGCTCGACCGGCTTGATCTGGGGAGCCGCTACAACGCCGCGGAGACGTTCATCGACGCGCACCGCGGCGTGCGCGAGGACGGCATCGCGATCCGGTACCAGGGCACGTCGATCACCTACGGCCGGCTGGCGGACAGCGTCGACCGCGCCGGCAACGCGCTCAAGGACCTCGGCATCGGGATGGAGCAGCGGGTGGTGATTCAGTGCCTCGATTCGCCCGCGTTCGTGTACGCGTTCTTCGGCGCGATCAAGATCGGCGCGATCCCGGTGCCGACGAACACCCTGCTCACCCCGCACGACCTGCGCTACATCCTCGAGGACTCGCGGGCCGTCGCGGTCGTCGTGTCCGCGCCGCTGCTGCCGAAGGTCCAGGAGATCCGGAAGGACCTCAAGTACCTCCGGCACGTGCTCGTGACCGGCGCGCCGGCCGAGGCCGGGATCCTCTCCTTCGATGACGCGCTGGCGGCCGCCGACGCCGAGCTCGATCCCGCGGATACGACCCCCGACGACGCGTGCCTGTGGCTCTACAGCTCCGGCACCACCGGCTTCCCGAAGGGCGCCGTGCACCTGCAGCACGACATGCTCTTCTGCGCCCTGACCTACGGGGCGAACATCCTGCGGTCGACGGAGCGGGATCGGCACTTCACGGTCTCGCCGCTCTTCCACGCCTACGGCCTGGGGAACGGCGTCTTCTTCCCGTTCCATGTCGGCGCGTCGACGGTGCTCAAGCCGGAGCGCGCGACGCCCGACCTCGTGTACCAGCTCATCACGACCGAGCGGCCGACGGTGCTGTTCACCGCGCCGACGTTCTATGCCGCGCTGCTGGCGTACCCGGAAGACGCGTTCCGCTACGACCTGTCCTCGCTCCGGTTCGCGGTCTCGGCGGGCGAGGCGCTGCCGAAGCCGCTCTTCGACGCCTGGAAGAAGCGCTTCGGCTCGGAGATCCTCGACGGCATCGGCTCCACCGAGATGCTCCACATCTTCATCTCGAATCTGCCCGGCAGCGCGCGCGGCGGAACGAGCGGCAAGGTCGTGCCGGGCTACAAGGCGAAGATCGTCGACGATGCCGGTACCGAGCTCCCGGCCGGCGGATCCGGACACCTCTGGGTCTCGGGCGATTCGGCGTGCGCGTATTACTGGAACAAGCACGAGAAGACGAAGGCGACGATCCGCGGTGACTGGATGGTCACCGGGGACACGTACCACCTCGATCCGGATGGCTGCTTCACCTATGAAGGCCGCAGCGACGACATGCTCAAGGTCTCCGGGCAATGGGTGTCGCCCGCCGAGGTCGAGGCGGCGTTGATGGGCCACGACCGGGTGCTCGAGGCCGCGGTCGTCGGCGCGAAGGACAAGGACGAGCTCGTGAAGCCGAAGGCGTATGTGACCCTGAAGAACGCGAGCGCCGGGGACGACGCCCTGGCCGAGGAGCTGAAGGCGTTCGTGAAGGGCCGGATCACGCCGTACAAATACCCTCGCTGGATCGTCTTCACCGCCGAGCTGCCCAAGAATGCCGCGGGAAAGATCCAGCGCTACAAGCTGCGCGAGCTGGGCTAGGCCGGGTGGACGCGCTCCAGACCGTGACGGCGTGGCGCAAGAGCGC
>JAXDLF010000061.1:0-3287 GCA_034666765.1 Chloroflexota bacterium | reverse complement strand
GACCACCGAGTTGATCCCGATGACCTCCACGTCGAGCGCCTCGAGCAGCTGCGGAAGGTACTGCGCGGCCGTCCCGTGCGAGTAGTTGAGGACGATCTTGAACCTCGCGTCGGTGATCTCCCGCTTGTGCGCGACCTCGCGGAGGAACGCCTCGCTGTATTCCTCACCCACTCGCGGGATCTCGATGATCCGGCCGACGTCGTCGTACGAGCTTCGGCGGAAATCCTCGCGGAAGAACACGTTCTCGACCTTGCGCTCCTGGGCCCTGTCCATGTCGAGCGCCTGACGGTCGAAGAACTTGATGTCGCAGACCCGCACGTCGAACGGCGAGATCCGCACGTGCACGCCGCCGGCGGCGCCCATCCGCCGGGTCTGGAACCGTCCGATCGGGAGTGGCGCCTGCGTGAGATCGGCCACGTGCACCCCCGCGCCGACGATCCCGCCCATGAGCGCGCGCTTGAGCATCCGGCTGCTGCGGTGCTGGTCGCGGTTCATCGTGACCGTCGTGCCGGTCGGGATCGAGGACGCGTACGCGGACCCGAGACGCGCGGCGAACTCGGGCGTGAGGTCGACGTTCACCAGGCCGGTCACGCCGAACCGCCCGAAGAGGGAGCGCCGGCCCTGCGATCCCCAGATCAGGCTCGAGCCGACGACCGCGCCGCCTTCGACCTGCTTGTCCGGCCAGATCTTCACCGACGCGCGCACCCGCGCGCCCTCGTTGATCACCGAATGGTCGCCGACGACGGTGCCCTCCTCGAGAACCACACGCGCCTTCAGCGCGCACTGGCGGCCGACGATCGCGCCGCGGAGATCGGCGCGCTCGCCGATGTAGCTGTTGCGCCAGACGATCGAGCTGTCGACGTAGGCGAACTGGTCGACGGTCACCGCGTCGCGCAGCACCGTCGGCCCGATGATCTCGGCGCCGCCGCCGATGCGCACGCCCGCCCCGAGATAGATCGGCCCGGTGAGCTTCGCGGTGGGCTCGATCTCGACGGCGCCGCCGGCGAACACGCCGGGCAGGATCTCGATGCCGAGCGGGTCGCTCTTCATCCGGCCGTGCAGGAGGTCCGCGTTCGCCCGGCTGTACTCGGCGATCGATCCCACGTCGGTCCAGTAGCCCTCCGCGACGTAGCCGTAGAGGGGCTCGCCGTCTGCCAGGAGCCGGGGGAAGAGGTCCTTGCTGAAGTCGAACGAGTCGCCGATCGCGTATCGCTCGAGCACGCGCGGCTCGATCACGTAGATGCCGGTGTTGATCGTGTCCGAGAACACCTCTCCCCACGACGGCTTCTCGAGGAACTTCGAGATCCGCCCGTCCGGCTGGGTGATGACCACCCCGTACTCGAGTGGGTTGGCGACCCGCACGAGCGTGAGGGTGACGGCCGCGCTGCGCTCCCTGTGGAACGCCACGACCTTCCCGAGGTCGATGTCGGTCATCGCGTCGCCCGAGATCACGAGGAACGTGCCGTCGAGCGCGGCGCCGATCTGGCGGACCGATCCGCCCGTGCCGAGCGGCGTCTCCTCGACGCTGTAGCGGAGCCGCATGCCGACCGAGCCGCCATCCCCGTAGCTGTCCTGGATCACCGAGGCGAGGTATTGGAGGGTGACGAACGCGTCTTCGATGCCATGACGCTTCAGCAGGTCGAAGATGTGTCCGAGGCACGGCTTGTTCACGATCGACACCATCGGCTTCGGACGGTTGATCGTCAGGGGTCTGAGGCGGCTCCCCTCGCCGCCGGCCATGACGACGGCCTGCATCGGGGCGAGTCTAGGCGCGCTTGGCGGGCGTGGCGGGCTGTTCGGCGCCGATCGAGAAGAGCGACTCGAGATCGTGACGGGAATACATCTTGAACGCGACGTGCGTGTCCGTGCGCGCGACGCCGGGCACCTGGCCGATGCGACGGGTGACGATATCCGCCAGCTCCTCGTGCTCGCGGGCGCGGACCATCACGATGAAGTCGACCTGGCCGGTCACCGAGTAGACCTCGGAGACCCCGTCGACCGCCGCGAGCGCCTCGCCGAGCGCCGGGATCGCCTTGCGATCGGCGGTGATGAGGACGACCGCCGTGATCATTCCATCTCCAGCTTCACTAGAGGCTCTTGACGTCGATGTCGTGGAGCGCGGACTTGAGGTAGTGGGCGGCCTCTTGAAAGGCCATGGCCTTGCCGCGGTTCAGGGCGGCTTCGTAGCTGTCGAGGCTGTCGGCCGTGGAGCGCTCGTCGTAGCGGTGGAACGCCTCTTCGAGCTGATCCACGGCGAGCTTCACGCGGTCGCGCGCGGCGGAGCTGATCACGGACACCCTCCCGATGGCTCTCGTCAGCGTCGAGGATATCGGGAGGGCGTCCGGACCGCCGCCGGCCTAGATCTCGCGGCGCGTCGTCGTCGTGGTGCGCTCCTCGACGACCTCGTCCGGCACGGCCGGGTCGTTGACCTGGACGTCGGCGCCGCCGTCGGGCCGGACGTTCACGTTCGTGGTCTGGCCGGTCGGGACACTGGTATCCGTGATGGTGGTTCGCGTCTCGGTGACTTCTCGCTTGTCCATATGTGACCTCCCGGTGCTGTCTCGAGCACCAAGAGGATGCACGGCCGGTGCCAGTCAGCTAGCCGCCGATCTCCAGCTCGCGAGTCTTGATGCCGAGGTCGATCTCGACCACGCCGTCGCGGACCCGGACGGGATACGCGTTCACCGGATAGACCGCCGGGAGGGCCCGCACCTGTCCGGTGAACAGGTCGAACTTCGCCCCATGGCGCGGGCACTCGACGCAGTGATCGTCGAGCTCGCCTTCGCCGAGGGTGCCCCCGTCATGGGTGCAGACGTTGTCGATCGCGCCCCAGGCACCATCCGTCGTGCGCGCGAGCGCGAACGAGCGGCCCTCGACGCCGACCACCATGACCTCGCCGGGCGGCAGGTCGGCCTCGTTCGCGACGGGCCACCAGCGCGGGCCTTCGTCCTCGGTCACGCGGCGTCCTCGAGCTCGGCGAGACGCCCGATCCGCGGTGCGAGCGCCGCGAGGATGCGCGCGCCGACCTGCGGGTCGGGGATCTGGTTGATGACCCGCTGGAAGAAGCCGCGCACGAGCAGCTGCTCGGCGCTGGCGCGGTCGAGCCCACGCGACATCACGTAGAACAGCTCGAGGTCGTCGAGGCGGCCCGCCGTCGCGCCGTGGCCGCAGCGCGCGACGTCGTTGGTGAGGATCTCGAGCACCGGGATGGGATCGGCGCCGGCCTTGTCCGACAGGAGCATGTTCCGGCACTCCTGGTACGAGCCGCTCGCGCTGGAGGTGGGCTC
>JAXDLF010000060.1:0-3393 GCA_034666765.1 Chloroflexota bacterium | reverse complement strand
CAGGCCCTCGCCGCACCGCTCCGCCTGCGCACGCTCGTCGGCGGCGCCGCGATGGTCGGCACCCTCGCGTTCGCGATCACGGCGCACGGGGTCGACCTGTGGTCTCCGTACTACCGCATCGGCCTGGCCCGGGCCGGTGACGGCACCGAGTTCATCTCGGTGAACGGGATCCTGCATCAGGCGATGTGGCGCGCGGCGTCCCCGGACAAGGAGGTGCTCTACGAGCAGATCTACCGCTGGTTCCCCCAGCGGACCTTCCGGAACGCGCTCATCGTCGGCGCCGGCAGCGGGACCGACACCGCCGTCGCGCTGGCGCACGGGGTGGCGCGCGTGGACGCGGTCGAGATCGATCCGGAGATCATGCGGATCGGGGTCAGCCGGCATCCCGACCGGCCGTACGACGACCCACGTGTATCGCGCCACGTCAACGACGGCCGCGCCTTCCTGCGCGCCACCGACCAGCGCTACGACCTTGTGATCTTCGCGCAGACCGACTCCCTCACCCTCGTGACGGCCACCTCGAACCTGCGACTCGAATCGTTCCTCTTCACCGAGGACGCCTTCGCGAGCGTGCGCGACCACCTGACCGACGATGGGATCTTCGTGCTTTACAACCAGTACCGCGAGTCGTGGCTCGTCGACCGCATCACGCTCGAGCTGCAGCGCACGTTCGGGTCGCCGCCGCTGCTCAGCTCGTACGCCCTGGGCGGCGACGTGAACTTCGCGGTGTTCGCCGCGGGGCCCGGTATCGCGGCGCTGCGCGGAGCGGGGCCGCCGGGCGACGTGGGCGGCTATCGCGTGGTCGCCGAGGCGCCGCGGCCCGCCACCGACGACTGGCCGTTCACCTACCTGATCGCGCCCGGAATCCCCGCGCGGTATCTGCTGGCGCTCGCCGCGCTCCTGGCGTTCGGCGCCGTGGTCGTCGGCGGGGCCGCCCGTGCCGGCGGACGGCGGCTCGCCGCGTTCAGCCCGCACTTCTTCGCGCTCGGGGTCGCGTTCCTCCTGCTCGAGACCCGCAGTCTGGTCACGTTCAGCCTGCTCTTCGGGACGACCTGGATCGTGAACGCCCTCGCGTTCTTCGCGATCCTCGCGAGCGTGCTCGCGGCGATCGGCCTCAACGCCGTGTGGCGAGTCCGTGACGCGCGCTGGCTCTATGGCGCGCTGGCCGTCGCGCTCGCGATCGGCTACCTGCTCCCGCCCTCGTCCCTGCTCATCGATCCCTTGTGGCTGCGCTACGCGATCGCGTCCGTGATCGCGTTCGCGCCGATCTTCCTCGCGAACCTCGTGTTCACCCACTCGTTCCGCGACACCGAGGCCGCGGACATGGCGTTCGCCTCGAACCTCCTTGGGGCGATGCTCGGCGGCGCCCTCGAGTGGGTCGCGCTCGTCACGGGCTACCAGGCGCTCCTGTTGATCGTGGCCGCGTGGTATCTCGTCGCCTATGCACTCGCGACGCGCTGGCGGGTCCTTGGCGACCGGCGGCTGCGGCTCGCGTAGCCGGCGCCGCCGCTAGTCCCCGCGGATGAGGAGGATCGAAGCGGTGAACCCGTGCAGGAAGTTCTTGCCCGCCACCGGGCCGATCTCACCCGCCGCGAAGAAGCCGGCGACCGGCACGTCGCCGAACGCGCGGCGCACGGCGTTGATGTCGTGATCGGGTTGGCCGAAGAGGGCTGAGCCCCGGCCGTTGCACGAGAACAGGAGCGCGCCGGCGATGTCACTCGGCCGCGAGACGCGCTCGCGCTCGAGCACGACCCGCAGGTCCTCGCGGGCCGACTCCGCGTCGCGCACTTGGAACTGCACCGTGCGCCCGACCTCCACGAGGTCGCTGATCGCGATCGCGCCGGAGTCGCGGTCCACGCCGACGACGTTGCGGATGAGGAAGTCGCCGCGGCCGAGCTCCGGCTTCGTCTCGGTGATCGCGCTCCCGACATGCAAGCCGCGACGGATGAGCAGCTGGTCGCGCTCGCTCGACTCCGCGTACAGCTCCTCGATGCGCGTCATCGCCGGCGCGCCACCGAGCTCGAACAGGATGTTCTGCTCGGCGCGCGTCACGGCGTAGGTCTGGCCGACGGGGCGGCACCCCTGCGAGACGACGGTCGCCATGCCCGCGCCGGTGAGGATCGCACCGACCGCGCCGTCCCGGAGGATCTCGTCATTGAAGTACAGGGAGTTGCGCCCGGCTTCGAGACCGCCCGAGGCCATGCCCCCGACGATCGGCAGGCCGGCGGCGGACTCGTTCAGGTGATCGAGGAGCACGTCGGCGGGGAACGAGAACGGGTCGGCGAGCATCAGGATCACGGGCTGCTCGTCCGGCGAAGGCAGCTCCTCGAGGCCCTCCACGATCGCGTGATCCCCCTCACGCTGGAACGTCAGGCGGAACGGCTGGACACCGATGCCCGGCAGCGACGCGGCCCAGGCCGCGACGGCCGGGGCGTCCTCGATCTCGCGCCGCCCGCCGATCACGCCGCCGGCCGAACAGCCGAGGACCGTCG
This sequence comes from Chloroflexota bacterium, assembly GCA_034666765.1. Lineage (GTDB taxonomy): Bacteria > Chloroflexota > Limnocylindria > P2-11E > P2-11E > UBA4735. The sequence goes on along the minus strand of JAXDLF010000060.1, from coordinate 901 downwards.
CGCCTTCGACGCGGTCGCTCGCCACGTCGATGATCGCCCGCTGCACGTCCTCGTGCTGGGGCGAGACGAACAGCAGCACCAGGTCGGCGGCCCGGCCGTCCAGGGCGCCGAGCGCGGCGTCGAGCGCCAGGCGCGCGGCCTCGGGGCCGTCTTCGTGGGTGGAGAGGCCGGCGCCGACGCGCGGCTGCATGCCGGTCGGCGTGGACGTGCCGGCGCGATGCATGGTCACGAATTGAGCCTACCGCGCGGGAAAAGTGGCGGCGGTGCTAGTTCGGACGGAGCGGGAGGCGGACGACGCGTCCGCGCGTCGCGATCGCGCGGGCGATTGCCCGGTCGTCGAGGAACGGGGCACCGGCGGCCGCGCGCCAGACGTGCCCGAGGGTCTCGCCGCTGGGGCAGAGCATCAGCGCCCCGCTGTGCACCGACACGATCGGCGCGGTCGGGTCCGACTGATGGGTCTCACGGACACACACGAAGTCCACGAGGCGGTCGGTGTTCATTGACGGCAGTCCACCATGGCGCCGAAGGCGCTGCCTGCTCCGATCGGGGGACCGGGGCGCGATCGCGCGAAATCCCACCTGTTCGGGGGACCGACCGGACACGCTCACACCCGCTGCCGATCCCGCGGGTCGAGTGCGTCGCGTACGGCGTCTCCAAGGAAGTTGAACGCGAGGACCACGACGACGATCGCGATACCCGGCCAGAACGCCAGCACCGGCGCCGTGAAGAGATACTGCTGCGCGCGCTGGAGCATGTTTCCCCACGAGGGAGTCGGTGGCTGCACGCCGAGGCCGAGGTAGCTCACGGCCGACTCGGTGAGGATCGCGTACGCCACCCCGAGGGTGGCCGACACGACAAGGACCGGGACCGCCTGGGGCAGGACGTGCCGGGCGAGGATGCG
>JAXDLF010000059.1:0-3132 GCA_034666765.1 Chloroflexota bacterium | reverse complement strand
CGGCGGCGCAGGCGCGGCGGCGCTGCCCCGACGCGGTGTTCATCCCGCCGGACTTCGAGAAGTACCGCGCCCGCTCCCGCGAGGTGATGGAGGTGCTCCGCGCCCACGTGGAGCGGGTCGAGGTGGTGGGGCTCGACGAGGCGTACCTCGATCTCAGCGGCATCGAGCGCCCCAAGGCGGCGGCGCGCCGGCTCAAGGAGGCGGTGCGAGAGCGAACGGGGCTCACGTGCTCGATCGGCATCGGGCCGAACAAGCTCGTGGCGAAGGTGTCGTCGGACGCGGAGAAGCCCGACGGGTTCGTGGTCTTGTCGCGCGAGCAGGCGTGCGAGCGCTTCGCGTCGGCGTCACCGGGGCTGATCCCGGGCATCGGGCCGAAGACGCGCGAGCGCCTCGAGCAGCGCGGGATCACGACCCTGGGCGCGCTGGCCGCGGTGCCGACTGACGACCTCGCCGAGTGGTTCGGCGGCCGCCTCGGCCCGCACCTCGGCGCGCTGGCCCGCTTCGAGGACGAGCGGACGATCGAGGTGGCCCGGCCGACGAAGTCCGAGTCGCGTGAGACGACCTTCGACTACGACCTGCGCGGCCTCGAAGCTCTGGAGCCGGTGCTGCTGAAGCTGACCGACGAGCTGTGCGTGAAGCTCGTGGAGCAGGACCAGCGCGGCCGCACGATCGGCATCAAGGTGCGGCTCGACGACTTCTCGACGCACACCCGCGCCCGCAGCCGGGCGGAACCGACGAACGACGTGACCGTGGTGCGCGCGGTGGCCCTCGACCTGCTGCGCGAGTTCGACCCGCCGCGCCCGGTGCGTCTGATCGGCGTGCGCGTGGCGGGACTCGACGAGGCGCACCCGGAGCCCGCGGCGGGACAGCTCGAGTTGTCGCTCTAGCCGTTTGCCGGAACCCGCTCGGGTCACTGACACCCGTGGGCTCGGCTCATGGTCGGTGCTCGAAGCGTCGAGGGCATTCATACGGTGCTGATTCCCCTTCTCGATAACCGGTTGATACTCGCGGTCAGGCGGCAGGTGGGCCGGTTCGGGGTGCGCCTCGCGCTCGGCCTCGTACTTGCGCTTGGGCTGGCTGCAGGACTCACCTACTGGGCTGTGAGCGCCAAGCTCGAGCGGAATCAGATTGCCGCAGCGGCGACTCTTCACCGCGCCGATGCGGCTGCCCTGACCTACGCCACCGGTCGGTACAGACGACGGACGGTGCGGTTGCGCGAGGCAACCGAGCAGCTGCGGAGCTTCAGCAGGCGCAAGGGCACCCTCGAGGCGATCCTCGTAGACGAACGTTTCCGGGTAGTCGCCGCCGCCGACCCCGCGGCCGTGGGCCGTTTGGACCGCACGCCGCGATTGATCGACGCGTTTCGCACGGGCCGCACCTGGGTGGGGCACGAGGCTGACCGGCGCCGCGATCAGCGCGACTTCGAGTTCATCGAGCCGGTGACGCTCCGCGGCACCAGGTATGCGTTCGAGATCGCAACCGACGGCGAGGTCTTCGATACCGAGCTCGCGTCGATCCGCAAGGCGATGCTGATCGCGAGCGGGTTCGCATTCCTCGGCGCGGCAGCTCTGTTCTGGCTGGTGGGGGGACGTCGCGTCCTGCGCATGCACCGCTTTGCGCTCGAGCGCGCCACCCGTGACGGGCTGACAGACCTTCCGAACCACCGCGCCTTCCAGGACGCCTTGCGCCTAGCCGGCGAGGCTGCCACGCGATACGGAGAGAACGTCGCGCTGTTGCTGATCGACCTCGACGGCTTCAAGTCCGAGAACGACCGGCACGGCCATCGCCACGGCGACGACCGGTTGAAGACGGCCGCGCGCGCCCTTGTGAGCGGCCGACCGACCGATCTCGCGTTCAGGATCGGGGGCGACGAGTTCGCGATGCTGGTTACCCACACCGACGAGGGAGGCGCCCGGCGCGCCGCAAGCCGACTGCACGCGCGACTGGCGGACGAACAGATCGCTGCGAGCATCGGCGTAGGGGTGCTTCGTGCCGGCCAGAGCCCTTACGACCTACGCGAAGAGGTGGACGCCGCGCTCTATGAGGCGAAGCGCGCGGGTGGAGACCGGATCGTGCTGTTCGGCGACATCTCCGACAGCGTCTCGGTGATCACCGCCACCCGTCGCGATGCTTTCTCGCGCCTGATGGCCGATGACGCTGTCGACGTCGCGTTCCAGCCGATCTGGGACCTCCCCAACAACCGGCTCCTGGGCGTCGAGGCGCTCGCGCGGCCGCGCGCCGAGTACGGCTTCTCCGGACCGGCTGAAGCGTTCGATATCGCCCACCAGGTCGGCCAGGTGCACGCCCTCGATCGTCTCTGTGTACAGCGCATCCTCGCGCGGGCGTCGGAGCTTCCAGAGGAGACCTTGCTGTTCGTGAACCTCTCGCCGCAGACGCTCGACCTCGACGCTGACGGCTCGCACTGGTTCGGCGACGCAGTGACCGCCGCTCGGGTGGATCCCACCCGCCTCGTGATCGAGGTGACAGAGCGCATGGGCAGCAGGACCGACCGAATCACAAACAGCATCCGCCACCTTCGCGAGCGCGGATTCCACATCGCTATCGACGACATGGGATCCGGCAACTCGGGCCTTGAGATGCTCCGCGAATTGCAACCCGAGTTCGTCAAGCTCGACCGCTCCGTGGTCGTCGGCGCGCTCACCGACCCGCACGCGCGCGGGATCCTGATGGGCGTCACTGCCTTCGCGCACGAGACCGGCGCGTACGTAATCGCAGAAGGGATCGAAGACGACGACGTGCTCGACTTCATCAACACCCTCCCCACCCGCGCGGGCAGGCCCCAAATCGACGGCGGCCAGGGCTACGGCCTCGGCCGGCCGAGCAGCGATCCCCCCGCCCTGTCGCGCGATCCTCGTGGCGCCGAGCACCCTGTCGAGACTTACGTCGGATCGTGAATGACTACCTGCCCGCTGCGGCCCTACTCCCCCGAGCGCTCGCCCACGCTCTCGGGCTCGGGGTCCGGCGGCAGCACGACGTCGGGCGTCAGCGCCACGATCGAGGCCGTTATCACGAGGTGCAGGCCCGGGAAGCGCTGCCCCGGCCGGCCGCCGTCGAGTTCCGGCGGGTGCGTTTCCTTGTAGCGGTCGAAGCGGTCGAGCAGCGCCAGCACTG
>JAXDLF010000058.1:0-4357 GCA_034666765.1 Chloroflexota bacterium | reverse complement strand
GACGTCTGCTCCGTCATGGTCGCCGGGTCGAAGCCGCCGGCGCTGTCGACGATGAGCAGGGCCTTGAGCTCGCCGCCCTGCTTGGCCGCCCCCGGAGTCGGGCTCGCACCGGACTGCGCCGGGGCCGCGCACGCGCTGATGATGATGCCGAGCACCGCGATGATCTGAAGGATCGAAACCTTCGAGCCAACGCGCGTCAAGATGAACCTCCCGCATTGGATGGCGTGCCACATTATGGAACGCACTTCATGTTGTGATATCCAGTGTTAGCGTCCTGCACGTCGCGAGTCAAGGGACGTAACTTCGGGAGGACCACGTGCCGCAGCAGCCGACGGGAACGCGCATCCTCTGCGACCGGGTCGTCTCACCGGACCGGGAAGATCGGGTCGGTCCGCACGTCATCGATGTCGACGGCGACCGCATCACCCGCGTAACGGCACGGGCGCAGGCGCCGGCCGACCCAGGCCGGACGATCGTCGATCTTTCGGGCTTCACGGTCCTGCCGGGGCTCATCGACGCGCACACCCATCTCTGTCTCGACGTGCTCCTCGGGAGTGAGTTCGCCCAGGTGCAGACGTCCGATTCCGTCCTCGCCCTTCGCGCGGCCAGCCGCGGGATCGTGAACCTGCGGGCCGGCGTCACCACGCTGCGCCTCACGTCCGAGAAGAACTTCACCGACATCGCGGTGCGCGAGATGTTCGTTCAGGGAACCTTTCCCGGGCCGCGCCTCCTCACCGCGTGCCGCGGACTCAAGCCGACCGGGGGCCACGGCGTGACCGCGGTGATCGCCGACGGCCCGGACGAGGTCCGCAGGGCGTTGCGCGAGAACTTCCTCCGGGGCGCCGATCACGCCAAGCTCTTCCTGACCGGCGGTGTCGCGACCGCGGGGAGCGACCCGCTCCGGAGCCTCTACACGCAGGAGGAGGTGAATGCCGCCGTCGAGATCGCGCACAACATCGGCAAGCCGATCGGGGCACACGCCTACGGCGGGCCCGGGGTCGACTACTGCATCGCCGCCGGCATGGACGCGATCGAGCACGGCGTGTACGTCACCGACGAGCAGTTCGCCAGGATGGCCGAGGTCGGCTGCTACCTCGTGGCGACGCTCGGCATCTTCCTGATGCAGCCGGGCCCGGCCGAGAACCCGTCGTGGCCGGCGGACGTCCGGGAGAAATTCCTGCGCGCCCGTGAGGCCGCCGCGGAAAGCGTCGTGCGCGCGAAGAAGAACGGGGTCAAGGTGGCGCTCGGGACCGACGCGATCCATGGCGGCGCCGCCGACGAGATCATCTTCGCCGGCGCGTCCGGCCTCTCCAACCGCGACGCGATCGCCGGAGCCACGACGGTGGCGGCTTCCCTGCTCCGGCGCGAGAACGAGCTCGGCACGGTCCGCGACGGCGCGTTCGCGGACCTCATCGCGGTCCGCGGAGATCCGGTCAAGGACCTGCGCGCGTTGAAGCAGGTGGAGTTCGTCATGGCGTCCGGCCTGCCGGTGGCGGCCTGAGATGACCGAGACGATCCGGGCGATCCAATTCGGCTGCGGACCGATCGGCCGGTCCATCGCGCGCGCCGCGTCGCAGCGGCGGGACGTCCGGCTTGTCGGCGCCATCGATCGCGACCCGGCGATGATCGGGCGAGACCTGGCGGATCTCGACGGCCGCTCCGGACCGCTGGGCGTGGTCGTCACGGACGATCTCGGTCAGCTGGTGGCGAAGACGAAGCCGCAGGTCGCGTTCCACGCGACGGGATCACGGCTCGCGGGCGTGCGGGAGCAGCTCGCGCAGCTGCTGCAGGCCGGGCTGAACGTCGTGTCGACCTGCGAGGAGCTCACCTTTCCGTACGGCGACGACGCGCACATCGCGGCGGATCTCGGCCGGATCGCGTCCGATCACGGCGTGAGCATCCTGAGCACGGGCATCAATCCCGGATTCATCATGGACAGCTGGCCGCTGTTCATGACCGGCGTGTGCCAGAAGGTGGAGCGCATCCGCGTCGAGCGCGTGCAGGACGCCGGCGTCCGCCGGCTGCCCTTTCAGCAGAAGATCGGCGCCGGACGCACGCTGGACGAGTTCCAGGAGCTGCTGCGGGCGCGCAAGGTGCAGCACGTCGGTCTCACGGAGTCGGTCGCGATGATCGCCGCCGGCCTCGGCTGGGAGCTGAGCGGCATCACCGAGGAGGTCGCGCCGATCATCGCCGACGACGCGGTTCGCAGCGAGCAGATCGAGGTTCCATCCGGCCACGTCGCGGGCGCGCGGCAGGTCGGGCGCGGCTTTTCCGGCGGGGTGGAGCTGATCACGCTCGAGTTCCTCGCCTACATCGGCGCACCGCGGTCGTACGACGCCGTCCACATCACCGGCGTCCCGACCTTCACGGTCGAGATCGACGGCGGCGTGCACGGGGACGTCGCCACGGCGGCGATCGTCGTGAACGCGGCGCGCCGAGTCGTCGAGGCCCGACCCGGACTGATCACGATGAAGGATCTTCCGTTGGTGTCCGCCGGGCAGTAGGCGCCCTCCTCTACCGTTGGGCACGGTGCGCAAACGCGTTCGGGCGTTCCTGTGGCGACACACGCCGCGGCCCGTGCTCCTCGCGCGGTACGTGCGGAATTTTCGGCGGCCGCCACGGCTGCTCCGCCCGCGGACCTTCAACGAGCACGTGCTCGTGAAGCTCATCTTCGACCGCGACCCCAAGCTCACGCTCTTTGCCGACAAGCTCGCCGTCCGTCGCTACGTCGCGGAGCGGCTCGGTGGCGAGGAGCACCTCACGACGCTCCACGCCGCGCTGGAGCGGCCCGAGGACATCCGCGGTCTGGCGCTACCGAGCCGATTCATCATGAAACCGAACCATCTCTCGGGGCGGGTCAAGGTCGTGCGGGACCTCGCGACGGTCGAGCGCGCCGAGCTCGAGCGGCTCGGGGCGACGTGGCTTCGGCAGAACCTGGGCTTCGACGGGGGCGAGTGGGCGTATCGGAACATCCCGCCGCGGCTGCTGTTCGAGGAGCTGCTCGACTTCGAGGGTCGCCCGCCCGACGACTACCGCTTCTATTGCTTCGGCGGCGAACCGCGGATGATCTCGCTCACCCGAGACCGCCTGGGGCCGGACCCGACGAACACGCTGTACGACGAGCGGCTGCGCCTGCTGCCCGTCCGGCAGGTGAGCCCGCTGAACCGCCACGTCCCGGTCGAGCACGAGCCGCCGCCGGCCTTCGATCGGATGCTCGAGATCGCCCGCCGGCTCTCGGCGGGGACCGACTTCCTCCGGGTGGACCTCTACAACCTCGGCGGGCGGATCGTGTTCGGCGAGCTCACCAACTACCCATCGAGCGGCCTGCGGAAGTTCGACCCGCCGTCCTTTGATCTGACCCTCGGCAGCTACTGGCGGTAGGCGCGGTGCGCGCACGCATGAAGGCCCTCCTGTGGCGCCGCCTCCCGTGGGCGATGCTCCTCCAGCGGTACGTCCGGCATTTCCGGCGGGTGCCGCGGCTGTGGCGCCCGCGCCGATTCACCGAGCACATCCTGGTGAAGCTCCTCTTCGACCGCGATCCGAAGCTCACGCGCTTCGCCGACAAGCTCGCGGTCCGGAGCTACGTCGCCGAGCGGCTCGGCGGCGAGCACCACCTCACCACGCTGTACGCGGTCGCCGACCGGGCCGAGGACATCGGCGCGCTCGCGCTGCCCGATCGCTTCGTGATGAAGCCGAACCATCTTTCCGGCCGGGTGAAGTTCGTGCGAGGCTCGGCGGCCGTCGATCGCGCGGAGCTCGAGTCGCTCGCGGCAGCGTGGCTCCGCGAGAACCTCGCGTTCCAGGGCGGCGAGTGGGCGTATCGGAACATCCGGCCGCGCGTGCTGTTCGAGGAGCTCCTGGAGCTCGAGGGGCGTCCGCCGAACGACTACCGCTTCTACTGCTTCGACGGCGAGGTCCGCCTGATCCTGATCGCGCACGACTTCATGGGGCCCGATCCGACGTACACGTTCTACGACCCCGAGCTCCGGATGGTGCCGGTCAAGCAGGTGGCGGCTCGCGAGCAGTGGGTTCCGGGCGATGGCGAGCGGGATCGGCCACCGAGCTTCGATCGGATGCTCGAGATCGCCCGCCGGCTATCGAGCGGGACGGACTTCCTTCGCGTGGACCTCTACAACCTCGCCGGCCGGATCGTGTTCGGCGAGCTCACCAACTATCCAGCGGGCGGTCTCCGCAAGTACGACCCGGCGGACTTCGACCAGACGTTCGGGAGCTACTGGCGCCGCCAGTAGTCGCCGTACGTGCGATCCCAGGCCCGCGGGTTGAATCGCAGCAATCCCGACCCGGGGTAGTTCGTGAGCTCGCTGAAGACGATGCGCCCGGCGATGTTGTAGAGATC
>JAXDLF010000057.1:0-3897 GCA_034666765.1 Chloroflexota bacterium | reverse complement strand
CCGCTGTACGTGCCCGAGGTCGGCGAGACGTCGGCGAAGTCGCGGCCCACGGCGACGGTCAGATAGTCGAGCCGGGTGCGCCGGGCGTGCGTCGGATCGAAGCCGATGACCTCGACTGCGCCGGCGTCACGCTCGATGAACGCCTCGACCCACGCGTGCGGGGCACCCTCGCCGATCAGGTGGCCCGAGACGTAGCGCGCCGGCACGTTCAGCAGGCGGAGGAGCGCGAGCAGGATGTGCGCGTAGTCCTGGCACACGCCCGTCCCGAGGTGCAGGGCCATCGCCGCCGGCGTGCTGTAGCCGGTCACGCCGAATCGATAGACGATCGCCTTCGCGGTCCAGAGGTGCGCGAGCTCGGCCCGCTCATCCGCGTCGCCGGCCGTCCGCGCGATGTCGAGCGCCGCGTCGAGGAGCCGCTTGTCCGGCGCCGTGAGCGCGGTCGGCCGAAGGTAGCCGAGCCGCTCGGCGTCCGTGCGCCAGGGCGGTGGCTCGAATGTCGACGGGGCGGACCGGCGCTCCAACCGGAAGATCGCCTCGAAGTCGATGGCCTGGGGCACCCGGTTCGCCACGACGCGGGCCACCCGGTTCCCGAACGGGTCGCGCTCCCAGGTGAGCCGATGGTCGCCCTCCGTGCCGCGGACCGAGAGATCGTGCTGCAGGAGCCGCTGGTCGCGATGGACGTCGCGCGGGATCATGACCAGGCGCTGCCGGAGGTCCCACACCGGCGCCGTGTACGTGTACCGGTAGTGCTGCCGCACCCGGAAGACGGCGCGGGAGACCCGCGGCCAATCCGGCCGGCCGGTCAGGGCTGCGCCCGTGCGGCCGCCTCCGCGCTGTCGGCGTCCTCTTCCCGGGGCGGGCCCCCCGGCCGTTCGGCGGTGATCTCGTCGGACCAGACCGTGAACTTCGCCAGGCGCGCGCCGCCATACGCGGTGGAGAGCGCGCAATCGACGGCGTCGCGGCCGCGACCGATCACCACCCGGCCGACGCGCGGCGTGTTGTGGCGCGCGTCGAAGGTGTACCAGCGGCCGCCGACGTAGGCCTCGAACCAGGTGTGGAAGTCCATCGGCACGTCGGGCGGCTCGATCGCGATGTCCGGCAGGTAGCCGAACGTGTAGCGGGCCGGGATGTTCAGCGCGCGGCAGAATGCGACCGAGAGCAGCGCGAAGTCGCGACATACGCCCGCGCGCTGCATGTAGATGTCGTGCGCGGTCGTCGCCGGCGTCGACGAGCCGTTCTTGAACTCGATGTGGGTGTGGACCCAGTCGCAGACCGCCTGGATCCGCTCCCACGTCGGTGCGGTGCCGCCGAACAGCTCCCAGGCGGCATCGAGGAGCTTGTCCGACTCCACGTAGCGGCTGGGGAGGGTGAAGACCAGCGCGTCGTCGGGCAGGTCTTCGACCGCATGCAGGGCGGCGTGCGGGACCACCGGGTCCGGCGTCTCCGGGATCTCGACGACCGCGTCGTAGCGGACCGCCGAGGTCCCCGTCGGCGCGACGAAGCGCCAGCAGTTGTTGCCGTAGAGGTCGGTGTACTCGTGGATCGGGAGCTCCGGGTCGCTCCACGTGGATTCGTAGACCGCGATGTGGTCCGCGTCGGCCCGCGGGCGGACAAGCATGAGCATCGGGACCGGCGCGGCGGTCTCCCAGACGAACTCGCAGCCGACGCGGATGCGCATGACGGCAAGTCTATCGAGCCAGGATTCGCAACCCGTCCGCCGGCGCGTCCTTGGTGAAGCAGAGCACCGTGTACGCTCCGAGGCCGTTCGGCTCGAGCAGGACGTCGATCGCCGACCGCTTGCTCGCGGCACGCAGCTGGTCGATCGGCGCCGTCGGCCGTCCGTACGCCTCGCGTACCCCCAGCCCGATGAGCGCGTCGCGCTGCGTCGTCACGCCGGCGAGCGTCAGGCCCGCGCCCTCGGCCGCCCGGCGGATGGCCGTGACGTTCACGCTCGCGGTGAGGTCGTGATCGCCGGGCGCGGCCAGCGCGTCGGTGACCAGACGGTGACGCGAGAACCCTCGCACGGTGCCGCTTCCGCCGCGGCCGAGCAGGTCGGCCTCGTCGCCGCCGTAATCGATGATCACGAGGTAGCCCTGCGCGATGGCCGCGCCGACCTGCGCCACCCAGCCTTCGGCGCCGAGGCTCACCTCCCACCGGCCCCCGACCGGCAGGCTGTCCGGGACGCGATACCGAAGGTCGGGGTGGCTCGGCGCCCGCAGCGTCTCGACGAGCGCCCCGTCCTTCGCGTCCACGTACACCTCGCGAACGCCGTCGTCCCCGCGCACGAGGACGTGCACCGGGAACGCGTCCAGCACCTCGTTCGCGAAGACCACGCCACGGATCGGCGCGAGCGCGCGCGCGACGGATGCCCACCGCAGCTCGCGGCCCTCGAGTGCCAGGGCCTGCTGCTCGCGCAGCCGCGGCGACACCTCGACGATCGCCGGACGCACCGTGCGCGCGGCGTCGGCGCGCTCCCGGCCGAGGGCCTCCAGCAGATCGCGCATGAGGATGCCCCGCCCCGCGCCGGCCTCCACGATGTCCCACTGCGCCGGCTTTCCGATGCCGGTCCAGCAATCGATCGCGGCGCGGGCGAGAGCTCGCCCGAAGGCCGGCCCGAGCTCCGGCGACGTGAGGAAGTCCGCGCCGTCGAAGCCGATCGCGGCCTTGGTCGTGTAGTAGCCGTCCTGGGGGTCGTAGAGGGCGGCGTCCATGAAGTCCGCGAAGGTCATCGGTCCGCGGGCGCGGATGCGCTCGACGAGCCGATCACGGAGGGTCACCCGGCCCATGGTCCCATTGGTCGCCGCGGCGTGCCTCGGCGCGCGGCGCGCTTAGCCCCGGCGGCGGATCGGCTCGGCTGCGACGGCGGCCGCGGACCGGTGCACCGGCCGCAGCCCGGCGCCGCTCATCGTCGGGTCGAACATCACGTACTGCCGCTTGCCGAGCCGCTTCGCGCGGTACATCGCGATATCCGCGTCACGGATCAGGTCCTCAACGGCCCGATCACCGGGCCCGACCGATACGACGCCGATGCTCGCGGTGACCGTGACCGGGTTGCCGGCCAGGACGAATGGCTCGTCGAACGTGCGGAGGACCCGACCCGCGATCTCGCCGAGCTTCGCCTGCGTCGGGACCGCTTCGAGCACCACGCCGAACTCGTCCCCACCGAGTCGCGCGACGGTATCGGGCGCGCGCAGGCAGAGCGAGAGACGCTGCGCGATGGCGACGATCAGGTGGTCGCCCCAGGCGTGACCCAGGGTGTCGTTCACGGATTTGAAGTCGTCGACGTCGACGAACATCACGCCGCCCAGCGTGTTGGACCGGCCCGTCCGTGCGACGACCTGCTCCACCCGGTCCCGAAAGAGCGACCGGTTCGGAAGCTCGGTGAGCGCGTCGTGGAGCGACTGGTGTTCGGTGAGCCGCCACGCGGCAAGGTAGGCGCCGCTCGCGGCGGCGATGGCGGTGGCGTGGATGAGCGCCCACTTCCAGGGATTCGCGATCGCGTCGGGATAGTTGTAGACGGCCGCGGCATCCACCGTCCCGACGATCCCGTGGTGCAGCACCACGTAGCCGATCGCGAGCAGGAACGGGAACCAGCTCTGGTAGAGCGTGATCAGCCCGATGACGACGAAGAAATGGAAGTGCGCCTCGATGAGGCCGCCGGAGAAGTGCACGAGGATCGCCGAGGCCGACACCAATCCGAACGTGGCGAGCGAGGCGCGGATCTCACGCGGCAGCCGAGACCACATCGCCGCCGCGCCGGGCACGCTCACGAGCAGCAGCTCGCTCAGGACGTGCAGCGGCGCGAGCCCCTGGAGCACACCGAAGAGAAAGAGCGCCGGGACGTGGAGCATGACCACGAGCACGATCACCCTGTGGCGACGCTGCCAGGCCGCGTCG
>JAXDLF010000056.1:0-4435 GCA_034666765.1 Chloroflexota bacterium | reverse complement strand
CAGCTGCTCGGCGTGCGCAATCGAGCGACGCTGTTGCTTGAATGGCTGCTGTCCTATCTCTTCACGCGGATGGTCGCGGACATCCCCTGACCCCCCGGACTACCATCCCGCCGTGACCACACTGGTCCACGAGACCCGCATCCCGCTCGAGGAGCTGGCCCGGCTCCCGACCCTGTACCACTTCGAGGTATCGAACGGCGGCGACAAGGTTGCCTTCTACTCCGACACCTCGGGCCGCATCGAGCTGTACGTGCTGGACCTCGCGAGCCGGTCGGTCACGCAGCTGAGCCACGGCGAGGTCCCGCGCGCGCTCCGGTCGTTCTTCATCTGGGACCCGACCGACAGCCACCTGGTCTTCGCCAAGGACAACGCCGGAGACGAGCAGCACGACCTCTTCCGCATCGACGCGAAGACCGGCGCGGTCACCCGGCTCACCCAGGATCCGAAGGCCGAGGAGCACGCCGTCGACTTCTCGCCGGACGGGCAGTGGATCACCGTGAACACGAACAAGCGCCGGCCCGACTCGCCCGAGACGCCCGGCCAGATGAACGTCTGGCGGATGCGGGCCGATGGCTCCGCGGCCGAACCCCTCACGAATTTCGCCGCGCCGGTGTACGGCGGTCGCTACAGCAAGGACGGGACGAAGCTCGCGTTCAACTCGAGCGAGGAGCCGCCGTCGGCGAAGAACATGGACGGGTACGTGATGAACGCCGACGGGAGCGCGCCCCGGCGCGCGTTCCGGGTCCGCGCGGGGACGCAGGACAGCCTCGCCGGCTGGCACCCCGACGGCAAGCGCATCGCCGTGACGAGCGACGCGAGCGGAACCCATCGCGCCGGCATCCTCGACCTCGAGACCGGGCAGGTCCGCTGGCTCGGCGCGGAGGGCATCGAGGAGCATGCCCAGCGGTTCTCGAAGACCGGGAAATACCTCCTCGCGGGACGCAACGTCGACTCGCAGGCCCGGCTCGTCGTGTACGAGACCGAGAGCGGGACGGCGCTGCCGGTTCCGCTGCCCGCGGGCATCGTCGCGCAGGCCCAATGGGCGAACGACGACCGCCGGATCGTCGCGCTCTACAGCACGCCGACCGAACGCCCGACGCTCGCGGTGCACGACCTCGAGACCGGGACCACCGAGACGCTCGTCCCGGCGGAGTATGGGTCGATCGACCGGACCGACTTCGTCGACGCCCAGCACGTCTGGTACGAGTCGTTCGACGGCCTGCGCATCCCGGCGCTGCTCTACGTGCCACACGATGTGCCGGCGGGCACGACGCTCCCGGCGATGGTCTACGTCCACGGGGGACCGACCGGGCAGTGGACCCGCAGCTTCGACATCTTCGCCCAGTTCATGGCGAGCCGCGGCTTCGTCGTCATCGAGCCGAACATCCGCGGCAGCACCGGGTACGGCGTGGCGTTCCGGGACGCCGCGCTCAAGGACTGGGGCGGCAAGGACCTCGAGGACGTCGAGTACGCCGCGCGGTACCTGCGGTCGCTGCCGCAGGTCGACCCCGCCCGGCTCTGCGTGTACGGCGGGAGCTACGGCGGCTTCATGACGTTCATCGCCGCGACGAAGAAGCCCGACCTCTGGAAGGCGGCGGTCGCCGCGGTCGGCATCTGCGACCTCCATGCGATGTGGGACGAGAGCTACGAGCACTTCCGGTACTTCCTTCGCGAGCAGATGGGCGACCCCGCGCGGGACCGCGCGCTCTGGCGGGACCGCAGCGCGATCGAGTTCGCGCATCAGCTGCGGGCCAAGCTCCTCATGACCCACGGCACCAACGACCCGCGCTGCCCGGTCTCCCAATCGCGGATGTTCCGCGACAAGCTCGTCTCCCTGGGCAAGCGCGAAGGCGTGGACTGGGACTATGTCGAGTACGCCGACCAGGGCCACGGGAGCATCGACATCGCCGCGAAGACCGCCCGGATGCGCCTCATCGCCGACTGGCTGGATCGCGCCCTGGCGATCTAGCCCGCGCGGCGCGGCTGGAACAGCTCGATCGGGTTGCCCGACGGATCCTCGATGAGCACCTGTGCGCCGCCGGGCCCGCGGACGATGTCGTTGCGGAACGGGACGCCCGCGGCGCGCAGCCGGACTACCTCGGCCTCGATGTCCGGGACGATGAGGTGGATCCGGTTCCACCCACCCGCCGCGGGCCGCCGTCCATCGGGCATCGGGCGCGCCGCCGAGCTCTGCGGCCCGCTCAGCAGCAATCGCAGGTCGCCGAGGGCCACGTCCGCGAACGCCGGGCGCTGATCCGAGCCCAGGGTGAAGCCCAGCTGCGACGTGTAAAAGTCGATGGCCGCCCCGACATCGTCCACCAGGTAGCGGACGTACGCGCTCATCGCGTCGCGATGAGCGGAAGCAGGACGCGGAACACGGTCCCGCCCGGGCCGGTCGACTCGAGCGACAGATCGCCTCCGTGCAGCCTGGCGATCTCGCGGCTCACGTAGAGTCCGAGGCCGGTCCCGGGCGTCCCGCGGGCGCTGTCCGAGCGGTAGAACCGTTCGAAGATCCGGTCCCGATCCTCCGCCGCGACCCCCAGGCCGTGGTCACGCACGCGGATCAGGGCCCGGCCGTCCTCCCGGCTGACCGAGACGACGATGTCGCCGGACCGGGCGTGGCGCAACGCGTTCACGACGAGGTTGTCGATGATCTGGCCGATCCGGCGCGCGTCGGCGGTCACGAGGACCACCTCGTCGGGGAGATCGACCCGGATCACCCGATCCTCGGCGATCGGCCGCAGCCGACCGACCGACGCCGCGACGAGGTGCGCGATGTCGGTGGGCGCGAAGACGACGTCGAAGCGGCCCACGTCGAGCCGCGCCGCGTCCAGGAGGTCGTCGATGAGCGCCGCCATCCGCGTGGTCTGCTCGTCCGCCCGCTCGAGCGCGCCGGCGACCATGTCCGCGGAGCCGCGCTGCATGAACCGCAGGGCCAGCTGGATCTGGCCGCGGACGGCGGTGACCGGGGTCTTGAGCTCGTGGCTCGCCATCGCGAAGAAGGCGGTGCGCTCGCGCTCCGCCTCGGACAGGGCCGTGACGTCCTCGTACGCGGCGATCGCGCCGGCGATCGTCCCGCTCTGGTCGCGCAGCGGCGCGCTGTTCACGAGCAGATCGAACCGCCGGCCGTCGGCGCGCGTGTACGACACCAGCTCGCCGCGGACCTCCTCGCCGGCGAGCGACCGCGCGATCGGCACGTCCCGCAGCGCGTACGGAGTCCCGTCGGCCCGCGCGAGCGTCCCGGCCAGCCGGCCGCCGAGTCCGGGCGCCGGGCGCGCGTCGCGCTCGAACAGCTCGCGGGTGACCTTGTTCTCCAGCGTGACCCGGCCGGACGGGTCCATGAGGACGATGCCGACCGGCAGCACGTCGACGATCTGCGCCAGCCGGTCGCGCTCGGCGATGAGCGCGGCGTTGAGCGCGACGACGTCCCTCGGATCGGGGTCGATCGCCGCCACGCTAGTGGGCCACCGCGGGCTCCTCGGCGGTCTCGTGCGCCGCGACGACCTTCTCGGCGATGTGGGCCGGGCATTGCTCGTAGGCGAGGAACTTCGAGGTGAAGGTGCCGCGGCCCCCGGTCATCGAGCGCAGATCCGTCGCGTAGCGGAAGGTCTCGGCCATCGGGACGTGCGCCTTGATGCGCTGATGGCCCGCGCCGGCTCCCTCCATCCCGAGGACCCGGCCGCGCCGCGAGTTGAGGTCGGAGAGCACGTCGCCCATCTGATCCTCCGGGACGAGGACCTCGAGGTCGACGATCGGCTCGAGGAGGTAGGGCTGGGCGTCCTTCACGCAGTTCTGCAGCGCGAGCGAGCCGGCGATCTTGAACGACATCTCGCTCGAGTCGACCGTGTGGTACGAGCCGTCG
Source organism: Chloroflexota bacterium (assembly GCA_034666765.1). GTDB lineage: Bacteria > Chloroflexota > Limnocylindria > P2-11E > P2-11E > UBA4735. The sequence continues at coordinate 573 of JAXDLF010000056.1, read as the reverse complement.
TAGAGCGTGGCCTTGAAATCGGACAGCGGGTAGCCCGCGATGACGCCCTTCTCGGCCTGCTCGCGGACCCCCTTCTCGACGGCGGGGAAGAAGTTCTTCGGGACCGAGCCGCCGACCACGCGCGTCGCGTACACGACGCCGCTCCCCGGCGGAAGCGGCTCGATCTCGAGCCACACGTCGCCGAACTGTCCGTGGCCGCCGGTCTGGCGCTTGTAGCGGCCCTGGGCCGACGCCTTCGCGCGGACCGACTCGCGATACGGGACCCGGGGCGTGCGGGTGTCGACCTGCACGCCGAACTTGTCTTTGAGGTGATGCACCGCGACCTCGATCGCCGATTCGCCGACGGCGGAGAGGATCGTCTCGTGCGTCGCGTCGTCGCGGCGCACGTGCAGGGTCGGGTCCTCGTCGATGAGCTTGTGCAGGGCCGTGCCGAGCTTGTCCAGGTCGGCCTTGCTCGAGGGCTCGATCGCGACGCTGAACGACGGCGCGGGGAAGTCGATCGGAGCGAGCTCGATCGGGGCGTCCTTGTCGGTCAGGGTCGAGTTCGTGTTCGACGCGGCGAGCTTCGGCACC
>JAXDLF010000055.1:0-2554 GCA_034666765.1 Chloroflexota bacterium | reverse complement strand
CGCCCTTCGCCTCGTGGCCGGCGAGGAGGGCGTCGGCCTCCGCGCGGACCGTCTCCGCCGTCTTGCCCCAGTCCGAGAGCAGATCGCCCTCGGCCGAGAAGGCGTCGAGCCAGGTGTCGATCTCCTCGCGGTCGATCTCGAAGTGCCACTGGATGCCCCACGTCACGTCGCCGAGGCGGTAGGCCTGCAGGGCGACGGCGTCGCCGGTCGCGAGCAGTTCGGCACCGTCGGGCAGCTCGAAGGTGTCCTGGTGCCACTGGAACACGAGGTCGCCCTCGGCGTAGTGGGACACGAGCGCGTCGGCGGCGGCGGCCGGCGTCGGATGCACGCGCTCGAAGCCCACCTCTTTGACCGGCGCGAGCGGCACCGGCCTGTCGAGTGCGCGCGCCAACACCTGTGCGCCCAGGCAGATCCCCAGGTACGGCATGCCGCGCTCGACGGCCTCGCGCGTGAGGTCACGGATCTCCTTCAGGAACGGATGGTGGTCCGTGTCGTCGACGTTGTACGCGCTGCCGAACATCACGACGCCGCTCACGTCGTCGAGGGAGGGCCGGGGCGCGTCGGCGTCGATCGCGTCGAAGACCTGCACCGGCACGCCGGTCGGCTCGAACGCGCTCCGCGCGATGCCGAAGGTCTCGAAGGCCTCGTTGCGCACGAACAGGACGGGCTTCACGGCACCGAGTGTACGGCCGGCAGTGGCACGGCGGCCGCCTCGAGCCACGCCGACAGCCGCTCGTCCCGGGCCGTCGCGAGCAGTCGCTCGAAGTGCCGGCCCGCGTACTCGACGTAGTCGACGTCGAGGGTGGACAGCGCCTGCTGCACGACGCCCCACATGGCCTCGCGCAGGTCCGACATCACACGCATGAGGCCAAGGCGCGCCCGGTGTCCGTCCGTCATCTCCCCGAAGTAGGCGCGCAGCATCATCTCCTGCGCGTCGCCGGACATGCCGTTGTTGATCGACAGGTTCGCGAGGTCGAAGAACGGGTCGCCCATGCCCGCGTACTCGTAGTCGAGGACCCAGACGTGGTCGTCCTCGCGCAGGAAGTTCGCGTTCAACAGATCGTTGTGGCACGGCCGCTCGGGCAGCGGCGCCGCTCCGACGGCCGCCTCGATCCGGCCCGCCAGGTCGTGCGCCTCGTCGTACTCGGCCGGCACCTGCACGCCGCGCCCGCCCGCGAGCTCCGCGTAGTCCTCCACGATGCGGAACACCGGGAACGACGAGGGGAACGGGGGGCATGCGTGGATCGCCCGCACCGACCGCACGACGGCGCCGATCACCCGTTCGCTCTCGAGGTCCTCGACCGGCACGGGCGCGCCGCCGACGAACCGGGTGACCAGGCACCCGGCCTCGGGCAGGAACGCGACGACGGGCGGCCCGACCCCGGCGTCGGCCGCCGCACGGGCGGCGACGTCCTCGGCGGCACGATCGATCCCCAGCAGCTCGGTGTCCACTCCGAAGACACGGACGACGACCTGCTCGCCGCCGGATTCCAGCAGGTAGTTGCGGTTCGTGATGCCGGCGGACAGCGTGCTGGACCGCACCGTGTCCGCCCGGTCCCAGCCCCGCACCGCGTCGATCGCGGCGGCCAGGGCCGGCTCGCCCGTGTCGGCCCCGATCAGCGTCGGCGGCACCTCAACCCCGCTCGAAGTAGCGCTGCAGCTCCCAGTCGGTGACGCAGAGGTTGTCGAAGATGATCTGTTCCTGCACGGCGGTGTTCAGCAGGTGCTCGAAGACGAAGTCCCCGAAGACCTCGCGCGCGACGCCGGATCCGCGGAACTCCTCGATGGACTCGTGCAGGCTCGAGGGCACGCGCGGCACGTCCTTGGCCTCGTAGGCGTTGCCGACGAACATCTCCGGCGGCTCCACCTTGTTGCGGATGCCCCACATCCCGGCGCCGATCGTGGCCGCGAACGCGAGGTACGGGTTCGCGTCGGCGCCGGGGATCCGGCACTCCACGCGCGATCCGGTGTGCTCGCCGACCGTCCGGAAGCCGCACGTGCGATTGTCGCGGCTCCACACGATCGCCGTCGGCGCCCACGATCCCAGCTGATACCGCTTGTAGCTGTTGACGAACGGCGCGTACATCCACGCCATCTCGCGCGCGGTCGCCATCAGGCCGCCCATCCACCACCGGTAGGTCTGCGAGAGGTGGTGGGGTTCGTTCTCGTCGAACATCAGCGACTCCGTGCCGTCGGCGTTCCACACGCTGGAGTGCAGGTGGCAGCTCGAGCCGGCCTCGGCCATCGTCCACTTCGCCATGAACGTGGCCGCCACGCCGTTCAGCAGCGCGATCTCCTTCACGCCGTGCTTGTACAGCGAGTGGTGGTCGGCGTTGGACAGCGCGTCGGAGTACGTGATGTTGACCTCGTGCTGTCCTTTGCCGAACTCGCCCTTGGAGAACTCGACCGGGATACCGGCGCCGCGCATCCCGTTGCGGACCTGCCGGATGATCCACTCGTCGCGAGTGGTCTGCAGCATGTGGTAGTCCATGATGTAGGTCGAGCTCGGCCGCAGGTCGCGGTACCCGCCGTCGGCCATGTCCGTGTACGAGTC
>JAXDLF010000054.1:0-2519 GCA_034666765.1 Chloroflexota bacterium | reverse complement strand
GACGTCGTCGTCGGCATGGAATCGCGCGGCTTCATCTTCGGGGCGCCGATCGCCTACGCCTTGGGCGTCGGCTTCGTCCCGGTCCGCAAGCTCGGCAAGCTGCCGGCCGACGTCGTGAGCGTCGAGTACGACCTGGAGTACGGCTCGGCGACCCTCGAGATGCACAAGGACGCGCTCAAGCCGGGCGCGAGGGTGCTCATCGTCGACGATCTGCTCGCGACCGGCGGCACGGTCGCCGGGACCATCGAGCTGGTGAAGCAGCTGCAGGGCGAGATCGTCGCGCTCGCGTTCCTCATCGAGCTCAAGGCCCTGCACGGCCGCGACCGGCTCGAGGGCTATGACATCGCCACGCTGATCGAGTTCTAGCCGCACTACGCTCGCGCGGTGACCTTCCGTCACGCGGCCGACACGCTCACAGCGGTTCGCGCGATCTGCGGCCTGGTCCTTCCATTGCGGTCCAGCCTCGCCATCCTGCTCTTCGCCATAGTCACCGACTGGCTCGATGGTCCGCTCGCGCGGCGCGCCGGCCCGACGATCCGCGGCGCACGGTTCGACCTCGAGGCCGACTCCATCCTGACCCTCGGCGCGTCGGTCGCTGCCGCGCGTGTGGGCGCGTCGTCGCTGCTGGTCATCGGTCCGGCGCTCCGCTACGCGGTCGCCGCGCTCGCGCACCGGCCGCTCGACCGCGACGGCGTGCGGTGGGATCGCATCACCGGGGTGGCGCAGATGGCGGTGTTCGCCGCGGCGCTCGCGCCGGAGCCGCTGCGCGCGCTGCGGCACCTCGCCGTGCCGGTGTCCGCCGGGCGCTGCGCCGTATTGCTGGTCCAGGCCCAGCGCCGGCGGTAGACTGAGGCTCCACAGCACAACCGGCGGAGGCCCGCTTGGTCGTAGCCCTCAGACTGGAGGAGCCCATGACCGCGGCCCCGCTCATGCCCGAGATCGACCTCGACGCCCACGCACCGGCCGCGGCCGTGCGCGCCTTCTTCGAGCGCGACCGGTACATCGCCGCCTACGCGCTCGCCGATCTCGATCCCGACAACGTCGATCAGTCGCGCTGGTGGGTCGCGCGGCGCGGCGACGGCATCGTGGCCGCGGCGCTCCTGGTCGAGGTGCTCCCGTTCCGGCCGTGCTTCGCGATGGGGGAGGCCCAGGCGCTCGCGGAGCTCTTCCGCAGCGGGATGACCGAGACCCGGCTCATCCTCGCGACGCCGCCGAACGGCCGCCTCCCGATCGAGGCGAGCTACCGGTTCGAGCGGCTGGACGTGATGAACCGGATGGTCGTGAACGCCGCGACCTTCCAGCCGCGGGTGAGCCACGAGGTGCGGCGGCTCGACGCCGAGCAGCTCGAGGACATGATCGACCTCTACGGAAACGCGTCACGCTCGTACTTCACGCCGGCGCGGATCGAGCGCGAGCTGTACTTCGGCGTGTACGCCGGCCGGCAGCTCGTCGCCGCGGCCGGCACGCACGTGCGCTCGCAGGGCGCGGGCCTCGCGGCGGTGGGGAACGTACTCACGCGCCTCGCGTACCGCAACCGCGGGATGGCCACGTCGGTGACGTCGGCCGTCACCGGGGCGGCGCTCGAGCAGCATCGCGACGTGGTGCTGAACGTGCGCCAGGACAACAAGCCCGCGGTGAGCGTCTATCACCGCCTCGGCTACCAGGTCCACGGTCCATTCGTCGAAGGTCCGGCGGTGCGTCGCGCCGTCTGGGAGCGGCTCACCAAGAATCTGTTCGGGAGAACGCCATGACCGTCGCCACCAAGTCGCACTCCGACGTCGCCGACCTGTCGCTCGCCGATGCCGGCTCGCGCCGCATCGAGTGGGCCGGTCGCGAGATGCCCGTGCTCGCGAAGATCCGGGAGCGCGTCGCGAGGGAGCAGCCGTTCAAGGGGCTGCGGATCGGCGCGTGCCTCCACGTCACCACCGAGACCGCGAATCTCGCGATCACGCTCCGCGACGCCGGCGCGTCGGTCGCGCTCTGCGCCTCCAACCCGCTCTCGACCCAGGACGACGCCGCGGCCGCCCTCGTGAAGAACGAGGGCATCGCGACGTACGCACGGAAGGGTGAGGACCGCGACACGTACTACCGGCACATCGAGGCCGTGCTCGATTCGAAGCCCGAGATCACGATGGACGACGGCGCGGACGTCGTGACGCTGCTGCACACCACGCGCAAGGAGCTGCTGCCCAACGTGCGCGGTGGGACCGAGGAGACCACGACGGGCGTCATCCGCCTGCGGGCGATGGCCGCCGAGGGCGTGCTCGCGTACCCGATCGTCGCGGTGAACGAGGCCCGCACGAAGCACATGTTCGACAACCAGTACGGGACCGGGCAGTCCGCGATCGACGGCCTGCTGCGGGCCACCAACATCCTGATCGCCGGGAAGACCGCGGTGGTCGCCGGCTACGGCTGGGTCGGCCGCGGCGTCGCGTCCCGCTTCCGCGGGATGGGCGCGAACGTGATCATCGTCGAGGTCGACCCGCTGCGCGGGCTCGAGGCGGCGATGGATGGCTATC
>JAXDLF010000053.1:0-2655 GCA_034666765.1 Chloroflexota bacterium | reverse complement strand
TCACAGGGTCCCGACAAGATGGCGGCATGGCCCCTGAGATATCACCACCGCGAGAGCCGGTGACCCGTCTGCGCTCCCGGCGTGAGCCGACCCCACTCGAGCAGCTCCCGGTCTGGGACGGCTTCGTGACCACCTCCACGGAGCCACTCTCCGGGGACCCGCCGGCCGGTCTCGACGCCCTGCTGGGAGGGCTGAACCCGGAACAGCTGCGCGCGGTCACGCACGGCGATGGCCCGCTGCTCGTCGTCGCGGGGGCCGGCACGGGCAAGACCCAGGTCATCACCCGGCGGATCGCCTGGCTGATCGCCACGCGCCGGGCAAAGCCGTCAGAAATTCTTGCGCTGACTTTCACGGAGAAGGCCGCCGCGGAGATGCAGCTCAGGGTCGATCAACTGGTGCCGTACGGCTACACGGATGCGGCGATCGGCACGTTCCACGCGTTCGGCGACAGGATCATCCGCGAGTTCGCTCTCGAGCTCGGCCTGCCGACGGATGTGCGGGTCCTGACCCGGCCGGAGGTCGTGATCTTCCTCCGCGAGCGCTTGTTCGCCTTCGAGCTCGACGCCTATCGCCCGCTCGGTGACCCCACCCGCTTCCTCGGCTCGCTGGCGACGCTGTTCAGCCGCTGCAAGGACGAGGACATCTCACCCGCAGCCTATCTCGACCATGCGGCGACGCTCGCGGCCGCCTCCTTGGCGAGCCCGGAGGACGAGGTCCTGGCCGAGGAGGCTCGCCGCCAGGGTGAGCTCGCCCGCGCGTATGCCCGCTACCAGGAGCTCCTTGGCGAGAACGGATTCATCGACTTCGGCGACCAGGTCAGCCTCGCCCTCCGCCTCGTGCGCACGTCCGCCGCGGCCCGGGCCGAGCTCCAGGCCCGCTTCCGGTACGTCCTCGTCGACGAGTTCCAGGACACTAACCGAGCACAGTCGGAGCTCGTCTCGATCCTGGCAGAGCCCCACCGGAACATCACTGTCGTCGGCGATGACGACCAGTCGATCTACAAGTTCCGCGGAGCAGCGATCAGCAACATCCTCGGCTTTCGCGATCGCTATCGGGCGGCCCGGACGGTTGTCCTTCGTCGCAACTACCGATCGCTCGCGCCCATCCTCGACGCGTCCTACCGGCTCGTCCGGTTCAATGACCCAGATCGGCTGGAGGTGCGGGCCGGGATCTCGAAGCGCCTTCGACCGGAGCGCGCGACAGACGCCGCCAGCCCGCCGGTCAGGCTCGAAGCCTTTGCGACCCGAGCCGAGGAGTGCGATTGGATCGCCGCGGATATCGGGCGCCGCATTGCCGGCGGGGCCCGTCCCCGAGATGTCGCGGTGCTCATCCGGGCGAACAGCGACGCGGACGCGATCCTGCGCAGCCTCAACCTTGCAGGGATCCCGTGGCGTTTCTCGGGGACGTCGGGCCTGTACGCGCGCCCGGAGGTGCGAGTTCTCCTCGCGTTCCTGCGGGCGATCGCGGATCTGTCCTCGAGCGTCGACGTCTACGGGCTCGCGAGCTCCGAGGCGTACGGGCTCGGCGGCGAAGACCTGACGACCATCGTGACGACGGCACGGCGTCGGAACCGCAGCCTGTGGGATGTCCTCGAGGAGCTCGACAGACAGCCGGGGATCCTGCGGGTGTCGGCGGAGTCACGCTCGGCGGTCACGCGACTGGTCGCGGATCTGCGGTCGTTCAGCGTCCTCGCCCATGAGCGGTCGGCCGGAGAGGTTCTCTACAGCTTCCTGCGCGGCACCGGGACCATCGCCCGTCTCGCGGCAACGGACACGGTCGCGGCCGAGGAGGCGCTCCGCAACATCGCCCGGTTCTTCGACATCGTCCGCTCCCAGTCCTCGCTGCTCGCCGATGATCGGGCGACGTTCGTGGCGGGCCACCTTCAGACGCTCATCGAGGCTGGCGATGATCCGCCGACGGCCGACCTCGATCCCGACGCCGACGCGGTCGCCGTCCTGACGGTCCACAAGGCGAAGGGCCTCGAGTTCCCGGTCGTCTTCATGCCGGGGCTCGTTGCCGGTCGCTTCCCGACGCCCGGCCGGCGCGAGCCCCTGGCCCTGCCCCTCGCGCTCGTCAGCGAGACGCTCCCGGAGGGCGATTTCCAGCTCCAGGAAGAGCGCCGCCTCTTCTATGTCGGCATGACCCGGGCGCGTGACGAGCTGATCCTCTCGCACGCGGTCGACTACGGCGGTGGGATCGCCAGGCGCCTGTCACCGTTCGTGCTCGAGGCGCTCGACCTTCCCGCGACCCGCGCCCTCGCCGGCTTGCCGGGCGCGGCGGCGCGACCGGCCCTCGAACGTCTCGAAGCATTCGCGGCCGTCCAACAGCCACCAGCGGTCGCCCGCGAGCAAAGCGACGAGCCGCTGGTCCTCAGCTTCGGAGCGATCGACGCGTATCTGAGTTGTCCGGCCAAGTACCGCTACAGCCACGTCCTTCGAGTTCCGGTGGCACCGCATCACGCGATGATCTACGGCTCGGCCCTGCACAAGGCGGTCCAGGAGTTCCATCGACGGCACGCCCGGGGAGAGGTGATGAGCGAGGAGGAGCTACTGGCCTCGTTCGAGTTTGCCTGGTCGAACGAGGGCTTCCTGACGCGGGACCACGAAGAAGCCCGACTCGCCACCGGGCGCGATGCCCTGCGTCGCTTCCGCGCCG